>CAXBPH010000296.1:0-8587 GCA_963977445.1 uncultured bacterium
ACCATGGAGGTGCCGCGCGATCCGGTAACTCCGCATCGTGCGAGGGGACTGAGGGGAGTCATTGGTGTCGGTGTTGCTGTAAAAAGAACATCATGAGGAATCTGAGCATAGTGCACCAGGCTCGCTTGTGGTTTTCGTGGAGGGATTCGGTTTATCTTTCCTTCTCACGCACGAACCGGAGTACCGGATCGCGGTGCACGCCTGGAGGGTTTCGTTTTTGTTGGTGGGTCGATTCTCTATTGGTACCCACGCACGAACTCACCTCCGGCGAGTCTTCGACCCTCGTGCCTTGGGAGCGTGCGGCACGCCTGGTGAGATTCGTATTTGTTAGTGGGTTGCGTCTCTGTTGGTGCCCCCACAGACTCACCTTCGACCGGCTATTTTACCGATTGTCCGGCGTAGTCCAAGATTTCATCGACTTTGTATTCGATGGAAATCCCCACGCGGGCAAACATGGCTTCCGATTCGGCACCGGCGTGGTATTTCTTTTCACACATGACCCGGGTGATGCCGCAGTTGATGATGAGCATGGCGCAGACACGGCAGGGCGTCATTCGGCAGTAGAGGGTGGCACCCTGGAGGGCGACGCCGAGTTTGGCGGCCTGGCAGATGGCGTTTTGTTCGGCGTGGACCGTGCGGACGCAGTGCTGGGTCACACTCTCGTCTTCGTGGATGACCTTCTTGAATTGATGGCCCACTTCGTCGCAATGGGGCAGGCCGGTGGGGGAGCCCACATAGCCCGTCACAAGGAGCTGTTGCTCCCGGGCGATTACGCAGCCACTACGACCACGGTCGCAGGTGGCTCGCTTTGCAATGGTGTTGGCCACTTCCATGAAATAATCGTCCCACGAGGGGCGTACGTATTCTTCTGCCATGCGTCCACCTTTCCACCTTGCAGGGAGGGCTGATTCATGGTCTCCCTGTTCACCGCAAGTATACGGATTGGTGGGGCCGGGTCCAAATGGGCGACGGAGGCGTGGATTGCCTAAAAGGGCTGGTCGAGACGCTTCAGGGGGCCACAGGTCAGGATGGTTGCACCCAACGCATGTTTGCGGACGACCAGTTCGTCCCCTTCTTCGAGCTGCACGTATTCATCGGCACTGTCGAAGGCCAGGACGGCGGGGCCGCGGGTAATCTGAATGCGGCACTCCGTGTCTTCCGGGAGGACCAGGTGATCGACGTGGGCATTGGTGGATTTGAAGGCGATGCCGATGCCCTGGGTAAAGATGCCCCGGGTGATCTGGGCGAAATAGGCCGTGCTGCCAAAGGGGGTGCAGACGACAAAGCCATCGCCGAGTAATTCGAGGCCATCATCATAGGGGTCGTCATTCAGATAGAGCTGGAATCGCACGGCACTGTTGATGAGGCCCATGTGGACGTTGAATTCGTTGAGGGCCACCATGGTGTCGGGGTAAATCCGTTTCCCGTTTCGGAGGATTTCTCCCTCGATTTTGGTGTAGCCATTGGAAACAAGTTGGCCATTGGCCAGGCCTTGCAGCACATCCCGGGCGGGGTGGGGGATACAACGGTGGCCACGGCGACTATTGAGGACGGGAACTTTGGGCACGCCTGGCCAGCGCAACTCGGCGGCCAGCAAGGTGCCATCACCGCCATAACACACCACGACCTCGGGATCTTTATCCACAAGGACGAGATTGTCGAGTTTCCGGACCATGGCCACGAGGGACTCGGCTTGGGAGCCAAAGAGAGTGAGGTGGACAGGCTGATTGGGATGTATCGCCTGCGAAGAAATTCCCATGTGTGATTTTCCGATGCTTTCTCGCAAAGCAAGTGTGGCCGGGGAGCCACGGTTCGGGGTACATTCACCCGTTTCTCAGTAAACCGGTGACCGATTTTACAGTAATTGGTCCTGCGCAGCAGTATAGCACGGATCTACAAAATTCGCGACGCGAATTTTCGGGACATCAAAAAGGTGGTGGCCACCATGAGCATGAGTAGCACGCTGTAGGCAAAGGCGGCACCGACGGAGGCCCGCCATTCCATATTAATCTTCACGGCGATGGGGATGTTCCCGGTCTGGTAGAGCAGGATAGAGGCCACGAATTCTCCCAGGCAGGTGGCAAAAACGAGGGCCGCACCGGCCACCACCGCAGGAGCGACCAAGGGGAGGATTATGTGCCAGAGGCAATAGCGGGTGGAGGCACCCAGGGAGCGCCCCGCTTCAATCAACGTGGCGTCAAAGGTTTCAAAAGAGGCTCCGACCATGCGGGTCAACATGGGGATATTGCGGACGAAATAGGCCAGGGGCAAGAGCCACACCGTGCCATAAAGGGGCAGCCAGCGGTCGTTGAAGGCCACAATCAGGTTGATGGCGATGACCGTGCCGGGGAGGGCCCAGGGGATCATGACCAGGAAATTGAGGGCCGTGCCACCGGGCCGACGGCGCGCAATGATATAGGCGGCAGGCAGAGCGACCACCAGGGTCGCAGCGGTGGCCAGCGCACTCATCCACAGGCTGTTTTGGATGGGAACCAGGGCATTTCGACTGGTGAACAGCTCCGTGTAGTTTTTCAATGTCATGACGGTGGGAATCAATTCGGTGTTCCACGCGCGGTAGTCCGCAAAGGAAAGCCAGAGAATCGTGCCATGGGGCAAAAGGAGCAGGGCGATGACCAGCCAGGCACCCACACCCGAAACCAGGCGGCCCGAGGTGCTTTCAATGGGCCGGGGCGTGCCCTTGGAACCGGATTTTCCACTGCTGAGACGGGAACGAAACAAGAGTATGCCCAGCAGGGAGACGAGGGCCAGGATAACGGTCAGGGTAACGGCCGCCCCCTGATTGTCCTGGCTGCGTTCGGTAAATACGGCCACACTGAGGACGGGAAAGTTGTCCGCAAAGAAATAGGGCGCACTGAAAGAGGCGCAGGCCGACATAAAGGTCAGGAGGGAGGCCCCCGTAAGGGCGGGGCGCAGGAGCGGCAGGGTAACCCGGAAGAAAACGCGCAGCCGACTGGCCCCCAACGTGCGGGCTGCTTCCAGCTGGTAGCGGTCCAGATTGCCCAGCGCTGGGGCAACCATGGCATAAAAGAAGACATAAAAGGAGTAGGTGTGGATGAGCAGGATAGCCCAGGGACCCGGCAGCACGAAATCGGGAATGCCCAGTATGTGTTCGGCAAAACGGGCGATAAACCCGTCTTTTCCGATGATATAGTAAAAGCTGAGGACACCTACCAGTGGGGGGAGGGTGAAGGGCAGATAGGCCAGCGCCGAGAGCACGCGGGAACCGGGAAAGGTATACCGGGTCAGGGCGACAGACAGGAGGGTGCCGAAGACGCCCGCACCAATTACGGACCCCAACCCAATGATGAGGGTGTTTCGTACGGCGAGCCAGGCATAACCACTCTGAAAGGCTTCACGTTCCCACGAGGTGACGGCTTCCAAGAGCAGACGAAGGGTGGGGTAGAGAATCGTGGCACCGAGAATGACCGCGCAAAACAAGAGCAAGCACCGGTCAGGCGTAAGACGTCGCGGTCCATGAGACGGTTGGGAAGTCAATACTAGTCGGTTACGCCATCCTGGACGGCGATATCCTCTTCCACGAATTGACGAACCGATTCATGCTCGTGCGGCTTAATCTTGGTAAACAGAATGGCCACTTTGAAGTGGTCATCTCCCTGATCGTGGGCATCGCAGCGAACGACAACCCCTTCGGCGTCTACCCGGCAATCATAGGGGGCCGGTAGATCCAGGGCGATACGCATTTTGGTCATCAACGGAACGGGGCGGATGGTATGGCACAACACGCCATTGGCGCTGATGTTGTCCACATGGTTCAACAGCCCCGGGCCGGCTTCGTCAACCGCCATGGGTACGCTACGTCGGCTTCGCGGATAACGTCGCCGTTCGTCACCTTCCATGCGCATAAGATTCCCTCTCCATCATTTAAAATCCAGTGAGTCTTTATAATATCGCACGAAGGGAGGGATTGCAACGGCGATAGGCAGGTAGGGCAATCGCATTGAATTCGGTGTCCTGCTGCACGGCCACCAACGTGTAAGCCCCAGTATCGAGAGCCTCCATTGACTATCGCTCCTCCGGAGCTACGTACGGCTATTGATTCTAACGCGATTACCCCGGCGAAATTAACGCGATCGCCGACTGGCCCGCCCTAAGCCATTCTGGAAAGCCCCAAGATTCGGTGCTGTCGCGTCGACGGGGACGACCGGGGTTTCTTCCTCGGCAATTGCGGCGGCCTGGGCTTCGAAAATCGCCAGGGGTCTATCAAATTCGATAGTCGGGGTGGCAAAGGGCAGGTCCGTCTCATACCAGTCCGATACCTTGATAAATTCAACGGAACCGTCGAGAAAGAGCACGTTGCCCCCACTGGGCACGTGGTTGGAAGCCATCCCGCCATAGAATTCCTCAGCATTAACTTCTTTTCCGGTAATATCCCACATCACCTGCGTTCGGGGCGTGGGCATCGAGGGGTGGGGGTAGGCCAACGGTGCTTTGGTATAGGCCCCGAAATAATCGTAACTATCCCGGAGACTGGGGCCCATAGCCGGTTCGCTGCCTCGTGAGGAACGGCCCGAATAGGAAGAACGGGGATCAAAATCCAGGCGGGTATTCCATTCCTCAGCGGGGTCCTCGCCGTCATAGGTATCAGCATCAGAGGGACACCGGAAAATAGTGCTGTCAGTGATGTAGTCACCACGGAGCTCAAGGAGTCCATCGGCGTTGCCATTACCGCCGCTCCAGGGTAGTTGCCGTTCATGCTCTTCCGCATAGAGTCGCAACGCAAGGCCAATCTGGGAGAGATTACTGAGACAACTGGCCCGCCGCCCGGCTTCCCGCGCACGGGAAAGGGCGGGAAGCAGAATGGCCGCGAGGACCCCAATAACGGCGATTACCGAGAGTAGTTCGAAGAGGGTAAATCCCCGGCGTTGGCGATTACGGTGACTCATCGTACACCTCCGTCTCGAAGGGGCTGCCACTGCAGGTTGGTGACCCGGCCCCCATCTGTCATGGTCAGGGTGGCGTGCAGGGTGAATCGGTCAGCGTGCACGGTCGTACTCAATTGGCCCGTGGAGGTGATTTCGTAGTCACCCGGCTTATCCTGTGGGGCCACAACCACCGTGAAGGTGCCTTCGCCAAGGGGAGTCTCAGACTCGCCTCGATAAGCCCCTCCGGTCTGCTGAAGTGCTGCGCAGGCCGTATGCAGGCCCCCTTCTGCCAGCTGAAAGGCTTGTTCCTTATGCCAGGTGATGCGGTGCTGCTTCAAATTCTGATGCAATTGGCTCCAGAGTACGGACGTGCCAATGCCGAGGACACCGATGACCACCAGAGCAAACATCAGGGCCGCGCCCTGTTCGGAGTTGCGTTTTCTCATTGCCCACTTCCTTCCATGCCGCGGGGTACCGCACTACTGCGATGAACGAGGAACGTTCGCGCGCGCTCGCCCTCCTCCTGACCCACCTGGAGGTCCAGCGACACCAGCGGCCGGATGCCTGAATGGTCGATCGTGAGTTCCTGTTTGCCCAGGGGCTGGCGGAGGGTTTTCATATATACTTCGGTCCACGTCCCCTCCACGTTCTTCAGTCCGAGCACCGAAAAAAGACTGGGATCACGCACGGCCCCAAGGACCAGAACATCGAAGCCCTCCGGCTGATCGGGTGGCATTTGCAGTACCACCCGATCGGGACCGGTGTTGTAGCCCCCTGCCCCGGGCGAAACTGCCGCAGCCCGTCGAACATAGCCCGTGAAGGTTTCCTGGATCGCCCGAATGCCCTCGATACGGCCCAATTGAAGTGCGGTGGTCGACGAGAGTCGTGCCCCCGTGCCCAGCGCGCTTACGCAGAGGTTCACCCCCATGGCAAAAATCACGATGTAGACCAGCAGCTCCAGCAATGAGAAGCCACGTTGGCGATGACGTTTTTTTTCGTTCATTGGCCCGCCTCCGGATTGGCAATTCGGGTCGTCAGCGTGCGCGTCATCCAGCGGCCCTGACGGCCCTGCCAGCGCAGTGAAACGGCGACTTCTTTCAATCCGATGTCTACGTCTTCCACCTCAACCGCTACGATCGGCTCATCCAGACTCTCCAGGGCGGGGGAGACGTTGCTCTGGCCCTCCCGGGATGCGATCGCATCAAACGGCAGGGTGTGCAGTTGCTCCATTTCACTTCGGAGCACCTCTGTCGCCACGTCGAATTCACGCATCTCCAGAATCTTCCCGTAGGCCACGTTGTAGAGCTGTATCGCGCCAAAGCCCGCAAGGGTAAGGACGAAGAGGGCGCAGACCAGCTCCAGCAGGGTAAAGCCACCGCGTTGTGTGCTGCTTGTGTTCATAAATAAATACCTTTTCACCACGGGCTGCTAGACGATCATGGAATCGGACAGGCCAACGAGTAACTGGAAAACCAGGGTCTGGACGTAGAGGGTAACGTAGCCGAGAGCCAGAATGCCGATGGGAAGTACCATCGCCGCGAGCACCCCGGTGCGACGACTCGCTTCCCGCTGATACAGCGAGGCTATCCGATGCAACGCTTCGGGGAGTTGGCCCCCATACTCACCCGCTTCGAGTTGGCCGACAAAGGAGTCGGGAATGAGACCGCTCCGGCGGGTGGCGGCCAGGGCTTCTCGCAGCGACGCGCCCTCATTCAAGGACCGCCGCAGGTCGGTGAGCCAGTTGCGGTAGGCGGAGTGAATATCCGCGCTGCAGCACATCCCCAATGCCGCATCGAGGGTTACCCCACCGCGGAGGAGTCCATGAAGCATGAAGGCGATCATGCCGAGGTTCTGACGCACCACAATGCCGCGAAACCAGGGCAAGGCAAAGAGCAGGCCGGAGGAATAGCTCGAAGCCCAGCCCCGCCGCTTGCGGAAACGCCGGAGCACGTAGCACGCCACGATGAGGCCACCAATTACGGCTACTTTGGGCCAGTGATGCCCGTGAGTTGTGACAAATCCCTGAAGAGCCAGGGCCTTGGCCACTTGGGGGGGCGGCGTATAGGCGGTGTCTGAGCTATGGACCTCTGAATTGATTTCGAGAAAGACGGGGAGGACTTTAAGACCAATAAAGGAGATCAACGAGAGTTGAATCGCTACCACCAATACGAGATAGCGCAAGACCCATTGCAAATGCCGATGGAGGTCAAGGGACCGGAGGGTGTCCCCATTGAAATGTAGAAACGGAGCCTCCATATCGCCCGTTTCCTCACCGACGCGAACCAGGTCCACGAGATAGCGGGGAAAAAACCGAGGAAGACTGGCCATGGCATCGGAAATGCTGGCGCCGGCCTCCAGCCGGGATTTCAGCGCGAGAAACACCTTGAGTCGCCGTTTATTCGAAAAGAATCGTGATCCCAGAAAGACAAAGGTAATACCAACGAGTCCGAGTAGCCGTACGCCCGCTTCGGGACCCGTTAAGCCGTCTTGATCGATCACAATTGACAGGATTTCCACACCCGCCACCATTCGCATAAGCCGTCTGGGTGTCCATTGAAGCTGATGTCGCCGTTCTTCCCGTGCGGCAGCGTCCATACCCCCGACGAAGGGTGCATTGCTGGCGATGAGACTTCGCACAAATTCCGAAATCGTCAATACATCATTGTGCCAGGCGCGGCGATTCCAATAGATCGGGCCCCGCCACGTGAGCGAAGGTGAATCAGGTAAAAGTACATCCCGACCGCCTCGTTGCTTCCGCAACAGGTCACCGGGAATGTGCCAGAAATATCGCCGCTTTCCCTCTGCACGTCTTGCGGAAACCAGGGCCAGCAGCAACGTCGCTGTGCAGACGATGATAGTGAGCAGGTCGAACCGGTCCATCCGTCAGACTCCTACCATGTCGCCCAACGAGAATATGGGTAAGTAAATGGAGACAACAATAAAGCCAATTACGAGGCCAAGCAGGATGACAAAGGTGGGCCCCACGATAGCCCCCAGGATGGCGTCACGGGCCGCCACTTCCCGTTCAAACCGATTGGCAAGACTCTCAAAGGCCTCCTCTGCGTGACCCCGTTCTTCACTGGTTGCCAAAAGCCAAATTACGTCATGGCCAAAATAACGGGTGCTCTCCAGCGAGTCGGAAATGGACTCTCCACTGGCCACCCCCAGCACTGCCTCTTCACTGGCCCGCTCCAGGATGGAGCTACCCGACCCGGCAGCAGAAAGTTCCAGGGCGTCCAACACGGGCACCTGCGAGGAGAGGAGGAGGGACATCATACGGCAGAATCGTGCCTGAACTACCAGGTGAAAAACGGTACCGGACCACGGCGCATACATGCGGAGTAACTCCAGCTGGCAACGTCCCCGTTGGGAACGCATGAGCTGTCCATAGAGGATGAACCCGCCCACGACAAGACCCAGAAGCAGTACAAGCCCTATGTGCCAGGAACCAATGACAACGTCACTAATCCACAGAAGTAACCGTGTTGGCGCGGGTAGTCGGCCACCGAGCTCCAAGAAGGTCTCCGCGAACATGGGCACCATGCGAAAGATCAAGAATCCCAAGACCACACTCGCCAGCACCAATAGAATACTTGGATAGATCATGGCTACCTGAATTCGCTGTTTGAGATCCACCATGCGATTGGCGTGGTCGCTGATAAGATTGAGCACGCCGGGAAGGT
>CAXBPH010000297.1:0-8548 GCA_963977445.1 uncultured bacterium
TAGTTTATCTTGTTTTATCCGTGTTATCCGTCTCATCCGTGGTCAAAATCGGAAAGTTTCTCCGATTGTCCCACTAATGTGCCTATTGAAAATCGGCGTGGGACTTATGTCGATCAGGTCGAAGACGCGCCGTGGCGGGAATGGTCAACCCCCTGTTGGTATTTATCCCCGTCACCCTTCCTTCTTCAAGCCTTTTTCCCCTTGATAGAGACTGGCAATGCCAAAGGTCAGTGGGCTTGCGGTGACGTCTTCAAAGCCGGCATCGCGCATGAGCTGGCAGAAGTCTTCGCCATAGGGAAAGCTTTCCACCGTTTCATTCAAATAACGATAGGCATAGGTGTCGCCCGAGACCAACGCACCGAGGCGGGGCAATACGTGGCGAAAATAGAAAAGATAGGCGGCGCGAAAGGGGCGGTTGGCGGGCAGGGAAAATTCAAGTATCAGGGCCCGTCCACCGGGTTTCAGAATGCGGTGCATCTCCCGCAGTCCCTGGGATACATCAAGCACGTTCCGAATGCCGAAGGAAATGGTGACGGCGTCGAACTGGCCGCCATCGAGGCCCAGACACGTCGCATCGCCCCGGACCAGACGAAATTTCTGATCCAGTCCCATGGCCACGAGCTTTTTCTGACCATACTTCAACATACCACCCGACATATCGAGGCCAATGCCCGAGGTGACATTCTTGCAGGCATGCTCCATGGCAATGAGGACGTCCGCCGTTCCGGTAGCCAGATCGAGTACCTGAAGGTCCTTGCCGTCGGGAATGCGCTTGTTCATCGTGTTGCGCCAGCGGATGTCCGTGCCGAAGGACAGGAGGCGATTGAGCAGGTCATAGCGGTGTGCGATGCGATCAAACATCTTAAAAGCCTGCATTCGGGAGGGACTCTTGGGCGGGGAATCGGGCACGGTGAATTAACCTTGTGGGGTAAGTAATAGGGCGTTACTCCCCGACATGGGGAGTGAGCGGCCTTGATCCTAAGTCATTGTCCCCCCGATTTCAAAACGGATACCCTCCGGGTGCTTTCGAATGGAATTGGGCTGGCGTGTCAAGAATACCATATATGGACTATCGGCGAGGATTTAAACTATGTTGATCTTCGTAAGTTCTTATAAATTAGCTGGTTGCGCGTATTTTGTGTATTGACACGCACTATATATTGTGGTATGGTAAGGGCCACAAGGATCCGCGCTGCCGGGAGGGCCCGATGGTGCGATGGTTTCGGGACAGTGGAACTGGTGCCATGACACTCGATGATATTGTAGATATTGGGCAGAAGGCCATGTGGGTCACCCTCCTCGCCTCCGCGCCCATGCTGCTCTCGGGCATGGTTGTGGGGCTGATTATCAGTATTTTTCAGTCGGTGACCCAGATTCAGGAAATTACCCTGACCTTTGTTCCGAAAATCCTGGTGGTTATGGTGACCTTCGTTATTTTCCTGCCGTGGATGTCGGATACGATCCTTTCGTTTGTTCGTGAGTTGTATGGCAATTTTGATACCCTCGTATTGCCGCGTTGACGGGCATCTGATGGGACGGTGGAACGTGGCGGAACGCATAGTGAGATAGGAACAACGTAGCATGGCGGAATTGGAGATATTTAAACTTTTTCTCCTGGTCCTGGTGCGTTTTTCCGGTCTGATGGTGACGGCACCCGTTTTGGGATCCAACAACGTCCCCATATCGGCCAAAGTGGGTTTTGCCTTCTTTGGTGCCCTGCTGGTGACCCCGACCCTGCCCATGCTCGAAGTGGGCCTGCCCGATGCCAGCCTGTCCTTTACGATTATGGCTCTGGGTGAATTCATCATAGGTTTGCTCGTGGGCTTTGTGGTGGGGATGGTGTTTTCTGCCATTCAGGTGGGGGGGCAGTTGATGGATATGCAATCGGGCTTCGGGATGATGAATGTATTCAATCCTGCCCTGGGGACCCAGTCTTCCATTTTCGGTTTTTATCTGTTTATTCTCGCCGTGCTCTTCATGCTGGTAACCAATTTACACCACGTCATGATTTGGGGATTCGTCCACACCTTCGAAACCATTCCTATTGGCGGTTTCGTGGCCCACCCGGCGCTATTGTGGGAAGTGACCCGCTGGGGACAGGCCATGTTTGTGGACGGCCTGATCATTGCCGCGCCCGTGGCCGGAGCCATGATGGTGGCCTACGTCACCATGGGGCTTATTGGCCGGGTGATTCCCCAGATTCAGCTATTCGTTGTGGGTTTTCCCCTCACCATTGGAACGGGCTTGACCGTTACCGCCTTGAGCATCAGTTTGTATCTTTACGTGCTGGATGGCATTTTTCACCGGACGTTCCTTCGGATGGAAACGCTTATCCGGGGCATGGGGTAGGGCTGAGCCATGGCGGAAGATACGGGCGGAGAAAAGTCACTACCAGCGAGCCAACAGAAGATCCAGAAATCGCGTACGGAGGGGAACATCGCGAAAAGTCAGGATCTGACGGGTGGCGTGGCGCTATTGACGGGCCTGGTGGCACTCCTCTTTTTCGGTCCCATGAGTATGGATTATATGCTCGATGCCGGCCGCTATTATCTGGGCCATGCCCACGAACTGGTGGATGGCCCCCTGGAGCTCGTGCCCCTGGCGATTGGTGCGCTCCGCTATCTGGCCTATTGCGCCCTTCCCCTGGCCCTCATGATGACTTTCGTCGGCTTGCTCGTGAATCTGGGGCAGGTCGGTATTCTCCTGACGACCAAGCCGATGGAGCCCAAGTTTTCCCGCTTAAATCCCATCTCCGGTCTCCAACGTTTCGTTTCGATTCGATCCCTGGTAGAACTTATTAAGTCGGTCTCAAAATTGATACTCGTGGTGGTGGTGGTGTGGTTTGCGTTGCGCGATCGTATGTACGAAGTGGTTTCCCTCATGGCCATGACGCCGTTGGGTATCCTCGGCGGCGTGACCGGGTTGGTCTATTCGGTGTGGTGGCGCATTGCCGTTGTCATGATTATTCTTGGCCTTTTTGATTATATGTATCAGCGCTGGCAGCACCTCCAGGATTTACGGATGACCTTCCAGGAAGCCAAACTGGAATCCCGGGAAATGGAAGGTGACCCCCAGATAAAACGGCGGGTCCGCCAATTGCAGCGTCAAATGGCCACGCAGCGCATGATGCAGGATGTGCCCGACGCCGACGTCATTATCACCAACCCCGTCCGCTTCGCTGTGGCCCTGCGCTATGACATGAGCGGGATGGAGGCCCCGGTGGTGGTAGCCAAGGGCGCGCGAAAAATGGCCGAAAAAATTCGTAATCTCGCGACGGAGCACAACGTGCCCATCGTGCAAAAGCCAGAACTGGCCCGTGCTCTCTATCGGAGTATCGAAGTGGGCCATGGCGTGCCCGAACATCTTTTCCGTGCCGTGGCCGAGGTGTTGTCTTTCGTTTACAGCATCGATCGCAGACAAGCAAAAATCCAGGAGCGTCAAAATGCCTGGAAGGCCACGGGGAGCTAAGGTAGATGTCTGCTCCCACCGGAACCCTGCAACGACGCGCTACTGATTTTTTTGGACAGAATCAGGATCTGGCCCTTTCTGTCGGCGTGATCGCGATCCTGCTCATTCTCTTTGTGCCCATACCGCCTGTCCTTATCGACATCTTGCTGACGTTGAATATCTCTATATCGGTGGTGGTCATGTTGAGCACCATCTACATCCAGCGCCCCACGGAGTTCTCGGTCTTTCCGGCCCTCCTGCTGATGCTGACCTTCTTTCGACTGAGCCTCAACGTGGCCACAACCCGTCTGATACTTTCCCAGGGCGATGGGGGCAATGTCATCGACGCCTTTGGCGGCTTTGTCACGGCGGGCAGTCTGCCGGTCGGTATCGTTATTTTCAGTATTCTGGTCATCATCCAATTTGTGGTGATTACCAAAGGTGCCACCCGAATTTCCGAAGTGGCCGCCCGTTTCACCCTGGACGCCATGCCGGGTAAACAGATGGGTGTGGACTCCGATCTCAATGCCGGCCTGCTCACCGAGCAGGAAGCCCGCACACGACGCCGGGCGATTGAAAAGGAAGCCGACTTCTACGGCGCCATGGATGGTGCCACCAAGTTTGTCCGTGGTGATGCCATTGCGGGATTGATCATCACGGTCATTAATATTGCCGTTGGATTGATCGTGGGGGTCTGGGTGCTTGGCCTGAGCTTTCCCGAGTCTGCCGAGCTCTACACACGACTGACCATCGGCGATGGTCTCGTATCGCAGATGCCTTCCCTCATCATTTCCCTCTCGGCGGGCCTGGTGGTTACGCGGACGGTGTCCGATGAAAATCTGGGCCACGATTTGGGTACCCAGCTCACCCAGCAACCCCGGGCCCTGGGTGCCACAGCCGTGGTCATGGGCATTTTCGGCATCATGCCGGGCATGCCCACGTTGCCATTCTTTGCTGCAGGTCTCTTTCTGACCGGCCTGGCGTATATGTCGTCGAAAATGAAGGTCCAAAAGGCGGCGATGGCGCTGGAAGAGAGCTACGAGGGGGCCGAGGAAGAAGAGCGCCCTCCCGAACGAACCGAAGACCTGCTCACGGTGGATCCGCTCAAAATCGAGTTGGGCTATGGGTTGATTACTATGGCCGACCCGAGTCAGGGCGGCGACTTGCTGACCCGCATCCAGGTGATTCGTCAGCAGATTGCCACCAAGATGGGCTTTGTCGTGCCCGTGGTGCGCATCGTGGACAACATGCGCCTGCGCCCCAATGAATACCAGGTGAAACTGCGAGAAGCGGTCATCGCCAGCTATGAGTTGATGCCCGAGCACTTCCTGGCCATGAACCCCGGTCTCGTGGAAGAAGAAATAGAAGGCTATCCGACCCAGGAGCCGGCTTTCGGTCTCCAGGCCGTCTGGGTACCTGCCCGTGACCGGGACAAGGCCGAACGGCTGGGCTACACCATTGTCGAGCCCTCGGCGGTCGTGGCGACCCATCTCACCGAACTTATCATGGCCCACGCCGACGAATTGCTGAGTCGGGAAGACGTGCAGGTGCTTGTAAATCATCTGAAAGAAGTTTCGCCCACCGTGGTGGAGGAATTGATTCCCAAACTGCTGACGGCCGGCGAGGCGCAGAAAGTACTGCACAATCTCCTCCGGGAGCGAGTTTCCATTCGCAACCTGGAAGTGGTGCTCGAGACCCTGTGCGATTATGCACCCCGGACGAAGGATACGGAAGTACTTACCGAGTATGCCCGCCATGCCCTGGCCCGTGAGATTTGTGGGGCCTATGCCGATGAAGACAATATTTTGCGCGTGGTGACCCTGGCCCCGGAATTGGAACAGGAAGTACTCAATGCCGTGAACACCTCCCAGACGGGGGACTATATTCCCGTCTCCCCCGACCGGGCCGATGCTATCAGTGAGCGTTGTGCTGCGGCTCTCCAGCCCCTTGTGGTCAGTGGCCAGGATCCGGTCGTATTGACCTCGGCCCCTGTTCGGCGTTATTTTAGACGTATCGTTGAGCGCCGCATCCCCAAGGTGGTGGTGCTTTCTTACAACGAGATGGACCCCGCAGTTTCCCTTGAGAGCGTTGGTCAGGTGAGCGCGTAACATGGCGCAGCAATTCCACAAAATCCGGGCGCGGACCCTGGAAGAGGCGTGGCGACAGGTGCAGAAGCGATTCGGACCTGAAGCCCTCGTCATCAACACCACTGAGGTACAGGAGGGTGGGTTTTTCGGTTATTTTGGCCGAAAAATGGTCGAGGTGACGGCTTCGGTGCCTGCCAACTCAACGGCCGCGCAAATTCGCACGTCCAGCGCGGCCCAGCGCCGCTATGCAGACGGTTCGCAGCCGCCTCCTCCAGGCGCGAAAGCTCCCACGGAAACGGTGGAGTATTTTGAGAAACTCGTGCGCGATGCGCAACAGCGGATGAACGCGAAACCCGGTGCCCGCCCCGCTGAACCTGCGCCCGCGCCGCCGCCAAGCCGTCCGACGGCTCCGGTGACCAATCGCCAGGCCCAGGCCGCGATTTCGCCGGTGGTGCCTTTTCCAACGCCAGACACCCGGTCGCAGACGCCCGAAGTACACCGGGAGCTGCAGGAGATTCGGGAGATGATGGAGGTGCTTTATGCGGAGAGTCCCGGTGCCGGATTGCCCGCCGAATTCGCGCCTCACTACCGCACCCTCATTGAGCGGGGCGTTGCCCGGAAAGTGGCGGCGGTCCTCATCGGCGGTGTGGTCAAAAACAGCGATCTTAATCTCATGCGGGAACAACGGGTATTTCTCGAGCGACTCCATATGGAAATCCGGAAGGTTATCCATGGTACCGGTGGTTTGTCCCTGCAAGGCGGCGCCTGCCGGGTGGTCGCCCTCTGTGGGCCCACGGGCGTCGGCAAGACCACCAACCTGGCCAAGCTGGCCGCCTACTACGCCGTCCGCGAGCGGGCACGGGTGGCCCTGATCACGACGGACACCTACCGGGTGGCCGCCACGGATCAGCTCAAGGTCTATGCGAATATTATCGGCCTGCCCATGAAGGTGGTGCAGGACCCCAAAGAAATGGCAGACGCTCTGCGCGCCTTTCACAACTATGACCTGGTGTTGGTGGATACGGCGGGGGGGAGCCAGTTTAATCTGGAACAAATCAATGAACTCAAAGGGGTGCTCATCAGCGCACGACCGCACGAAACCCTGCTGGTCATGAGCGCGAGCACGCCCCTCGACGATATGCGGAACATTGTTTCCAACTTCAAATGTTGTAACCCCTCTGCGGTGTTATTCACCAAGGTGGACGAGACCCGGCAGTACGGTGCGCTGCTGAGTGTCATGGCCGAATCGGGTTTGCCCCTGAGCTATCTCAGCACGGGGCAAAACGTGCCCGACGATATTTGCATCGCGTCACCTGCCATGGTGGCGAACCTGATTCTGGAAGGTAAACTTCAACGTGGTTGATCAAGCGCAACGACTTCGCAATATGGTGGGCAACAAAAATAACCGGGCACGGGTCCTCGCCGTTACCAGTGGCAAAGGGGGCGTGGGAAAGACCAACACCAGCGTGAACCTGGCCATCGCCCTCGCCGCCCAGGGGAAACGGGTTATCCTTATGGATGCCGACCTCGGCCTGGCCAACGTGGAGGTATTGCTCGGCCTTAGTTCTCTCCACAATCTGGAGCACGTCATCGAGGGGGAGAAATCCATCTCGGAGATTCTTGTAAAGGCCCCGGGTGGCATCTGGATCGTTCCCGGTTCGTCGGGCCTGGCCCAAGTGGCCGATCTCACCGGTGCGGGGCGACAAAACCTGCTGGGCGGACTCCAGGAACTTCAATCCCAGAGTGACTTCATCATCCTTGATACCATGGCGGGCATTGGTCGAAACGCGGTGGCCTTTGCCCTGGCCGCCGACGAGGTCCTCCTGATTACCACGCCCGAGCATCCCGCCATTGTGGATGCCTACGCCATGTTGAAGACCCTCTACGCCAATCGCCCCGAAACGGTCGTGCGCCTCATCGTGAACATGGTGCCCAATCCTGCCCTGGCCCAAGCCGTCGCGACGAAGCTTTCCGGCGTGTCCCAGCGCTATCTTGGCCGCAACCTGTCGTGCCTGGGCTATCTCTATCGGGACTCCCAGGTTTCCCAGGCCGTCATGCAGAGCAAGCCTTTTATTCTCGCCTATCCCCACGCGCCCGTGTCCAAATGCATGCACGAGATCGCCAGCCGTATTCTCCAGCAACAGCCCAGTCCCCAGACCAATAAAGACGGCTTTTTTCGGCGCTTTGCCCAGAGCTTCGGCCTGAAGGGCGGCTGAGGAAGCGGGCTTTGATTGAACGGAAGCTAATTCTTCCGCTGCTCGGCTGATGGATTATAGGACGCCTCGCGTACGAACAAATCATGCGGCTCGATGGCGAATTGCATTCGGATGGACCTGCGCCTTTGCCTCGCCAGTCTTCGACGTGTGGTGAGGCGGTCCCCGAATAGACTTCGGGACTGTCTCGCCCCCGTGCACGATGGCTTGAAGAAAAAGCCATGAACGGATTTGCCACGACGCAGCACGATGGTTGACGTAGACGGGCGTGGCTGTCCTGTTGTTGGCGAAGGTGTCGTTGGGTAAAGCGATGGCGAGGTGGGCTTGGGTTTCGTACCGCTACCACCGTGAGTGAGGTGGCGACAAGGTCGGCCACGCTAACAACGGGACGGCCACACCGGTCCAAGTATCTTTCCGGTTCTTCACGTCTCCGTGTTCGCCATCCTTTTGCCTCGCCAGTCTTCGACGTGTGGTGAGGCGGTCCCCGAACAGGCTCAGGGACTGTCTCGCCCCCGTGCAACACGGGCTTGGCAACATGGCGACTGGCACTTATATCCCATGTCGGGCTCACGATGGGTGACCGGGTCGTGGGGATGTGGCAATGTCGCCGGTTTTGTGTACTATGCGTTCTTTGTGGTTACCAACACGGTTTTCAATTGCCGATTGGACCGTAGTGATGTATTATAAGTTGGTAAGCAATAGGGCGATACTATGGCAGAAACAACGTTGCAGGGGCGTCGAACCTCGGTAGATTCAACCGTCAAGTGCAACGATGACCTCGTGTAGTCTCCGGTGGCCCTC
>CAXBPH010000298.1:0-8529 GCA_963977445.1 uncultured bacterium
GTCATCCGTGCCGCCCCAGCGGGACGGGGACTGTACCGGCAGTACGTCACGACGACGATGCAGCGGGGGGCCGCCTTCGGAGTCAGCAAGACCCACCAATTGTCAGGCCTCAGGGCAGGTCTTTGGGGTCGCGCCGATTGTCGAATATGGCATGAACAACAATAAAATCATCTTCAATAGGATAATGTATGGAAAATGGAAAACGTTTGACAAGGTAGCGACGAAAGACACCATGAGTACATGGGAAATACCTTGGATTTTCCAGAATCGACGCGACAGCCCTTTCCACACAATCAAGAAACTGTATTCCGAGGCCCTGTAGCTGCTCCTCGTACCAGTCACAACAGCCTCTTCGAGTTCGGTGGCGGCTCGGAGGGTATAGCGCAATTTCATTTGTGTTTATCACGAATTGACTCGTGAACGGATTTCCAATCGCGCAGTTCTACGCCCCCCTCCTGATAGGCCCCGTATCGCTCGTCCAGCTCCTTTCGATGCGTATCGGATAGAGGAAGCTCCTTGTCCGTCTCGGCAATCGAATCCCACATATCTTCTACAAGGAGTAGTTTATCTGCCATGGGCAATTTACTGAACTCTATCTTTATCTGCTCGATTGTCATGGGGCCTCCAAACTATCTGGCACGTGGTTCTCTGACGTATTAAAGCATCGAATATACACCGTGTCAACCGACTAGCCCGATTCTCTGGTTTTGGCAGTCCCGGGACTGTCATCCGTGCCGCCCCAGCGGGACGGGGACTGTACCGGCAGTACGTCACGACGATAACACCAGCGGGGTGGCCTTCGGCACCAGCAAGATCCCCGCACCCGATCCCCTACTCCATGCCGTGACAACCATTGGCACCGCGATCAGGGCACCTCGCTACCGCGTAGTCCACGGACAAGGACGGTACAGCCTCACACACCAGCATTACCGACACCTTCAAGAAACAATATATTTCAACGCCCCGTCGTCGTCCGCCCTTCACCGGTGCAGGAATGTGTGAAGGCAGTCCCGGCCCCTCCACCTGCCCAAAAAAATCCGCCCGCGTCTCCAGGGGAAACGCGGGCGGTAAAGGCTATCTATTTTGATTCGAAGCTACTTCGCAGTCTCTTCTTCCAAGGCGGCGAGACCTTTGGCCCAGACATCCTCACGGGTAATCTTGCCGGCGTCAATGGCCTTCACAAGCTTACGCTGGGCGATGTAGTCTTTATTTTCCTGTCCGGCCTTGCTCTGGAGCATACGCCAGGCTTTCCGGCGTTCCACATTGAAGAGAACCATCTGGCGACTGAGCTTCATGGGGAAGATCTTGCCGCTGGCTCCCTCGACCATGACATAGCTGCCAAAGTCGGGCACGAAGCTACGGGAAGCGGGCTCGATATAACGCCGATTTACCACGTCGCCTTGCTCAATACAGAGAAGCAGGTTGTCCAAGGGCACCATGTTGGCCACGTCCTCTTCCGTCGTCTTTTTGATGTGCTGACGGAAGCGGGCTTCGGTAGCGGCCCAATGGCACACGGTGTACTTATATTTTTCCTTCGTGGACTTAAAGGTGGCTTCCATCCAGTCGCGGTCGGGATTCCGGTTACCCTTGAGGCTCATGGCTTCGCTGTAGGTTTCGCCCAATCCGGGATTAAACGTAAACTCGGGCAACCCACGGGAATCGCGGATCATCTTGGCCTGCTGGGTTGCCATATCATCGGCCACGCCATGTTCGGGCTGGCAGGTGGTAAAGCAAAGGTAGAAGGCCGTGCCCCGGTAGGTAAGGCCATCGAGCAAGCACTTGTAGAACTTGGGCTCGTCGGCCATGGATACCTGGGCGATGTAGGGGGAGCCGTGTCCACTGGTAAAGGACTCAGCGATGTTCTTCATTTCGTTGAGCTTACCCTGGGATGCAGCACCAAACTGGTTCATGTCGAATCCGCCGGTCATGGGTGACGCGTCGGAATTCTGACCACCAGTGTTGGAATATACCTGGGTATCGAGCATAAGGCATTTGATATTGGGCCGGTTCTGCACGATAACTTTGGATACGTTTTGATAGCCGATATCACCCATGCCCCCGTCGCCGCCGACACACCAGACTTTGGGCAGCTCGGCGATTTCGAGTTCGGACATAAGGGTATCGGTGAAGTGGGTGTAGTTGAAGTAGTCCACATCATCAATGAAGCGGTCTTCCAGCAGGTGATTGGCGAGACGCTCCGGGGTAATGGAGAAGCGCGCGTTTTCAATCATGAAGCTTTCGCCCATGAGCCAGCTGATGGTGGCACCATCCTGGAAGAGAGAGTTCATCCAGGGATAGGGGTGCGGATTGTTGGGGGGCGTGGAGCCATACACGGTGTTACAACCGGTGTGGGCACCCATGGCCATGACCGACATACCGTTGGAAAGGCGACCATCCAGGGCCTGAAGGGTATCGTGATTGAAGGCGGTCTGACGCATGACAGCGACCATGGCTTCGACGATCTGGGCGTTGCTGATGTCACCGTGGCTTGCGAGGCGATCCGTCGTGTCTTCGTCGGTTTCACCACCAAGGCCCATGATAATGTGGGCGACAGCGCGCTTGAAGAGGGTGTGGGCCTCGGGCGATTTCTTTTCCCAGGCTTCGAGCAGGGTCAGGCCGTTTTGCTCAAGCTCATTGGCCTTTACGCGAAAACGTTTGGCTTTGGCGTGGTACAGGGGCCGCATGTAGGCTTCTGTTACCGAGGCCAGGGCGTGAAGCACCGACTTTTCGCCACAACCTGCACACGCACCGTCACCGGAAACCATGGCTTCGTAGTTGCGACGCACCATGAAATGGTTGCGCAGAGCCGCCTGGCGGGATTCTTCGGGACTTTCGGCATCATACATGCCGAGATATTTGTTGGGCGTTTCGGGCAGGAGGTCAAAGAAGTTCTGGGCAGAGGTAATACCCGAGTTCACTTCTTCGTTGTCGGGAACCATGACCAGGGCATTGTGGTCGCCGCACTCGGTGACGCACTCGCCGCAGCCTTTGCACAGGTCGGAGACAAAGATGGAGAACATTCCGCCCGAGCCGACTTCCTTCTTTTCACGGCTGGCGAAAATTGCGTTTGACTTGGTGTAGGCCACAGGTACCCGGTTCAATACGGTACTGAGCTCTTCGCGGGAGGTCCCCGTTACGATGCCCTGAAGATCCACTTCGTCCATGATGAGTTCCGCGTAGGTCGGCGGCTCTTTGGACTTGGCGTTCTCCAGCATCTTGACACGCACCTTGGCATCGAGAGCGGGCACGGAAGCCATCAATTTCTGACGGTCATCGCTGTTGCTCACGTAGTTGTTGATAGCCGTCTCGATGATGGTCGAGAGGTCTTGCGCCGTGTTGGGCAGGGCGGTGTCGGGACAGGCCGCAATACATTCCATACACTGGGTACAGTTTTCGGGAATCCATTTGGGCGTCTCGCGACGTGCGCCATATTTTGATGCCGTGGCACCGGAGCCGGCCGCCATGATGCCCACCGCCGACAAGGGCGATGCGGGCTGGTTGTAACCGAGACCGGCGCGGTATTCGTCGTCAAAGGTCTTGAGCTTATACATGGGAACGCGCTCGGGCTGGGCCTCGGGCGTGCCACAACCGCAACGGCTGCCACAGCCCGTGATGGGCTCGAGGGCTACGCCGCGCATGCTGGACGCATCCATGGAGGCCACGTCGCCGTATTCCACTTTCTGGAGACGTTCGCCACCCTGCATCATGACCCGCATGTTGGAAGCCACAACAGCTTCGCCGAAGCGTCCGAATTTCTTGTTGTACTGCGCTTCCACCAATTCGTGGAAGAGGGCTTCCGAGATGCCGAAATTCTGCAACAGGGGCGAAATCTTGAAGAAGGCCCCGAGGAAGGCGTTACCTTGCATACGCAATTGCAGGTCGGGCCGGTCGGTGGCCTCTTTGGCAATGCTGAAGCCGGGAAGGATATAAACGTTGATCTTTTTGTCTATGATCTCCTGGCGATACTTCTTGGGGATACGGGTCCAGGCATTTTCGGGGGTTTCATCCGATTCCCAGATCAGCGTGCCGCCTTCGGCGATACCGTCGATGGGGTTGATGTGGGTAAAGGCCCGAGGATCGCAACACAATACAACGGTTACGTGACGCAAATCGCAGTTTACCCGAACACGCTCTGGAGCCGCTACAAGGAAGTAGGACGTGGGCGAACCCTTCTTTTCCGAGCCGTATTTGGGGTTGGCGCTAATGTGAATCACTTCGCCGGGTTGACCGAATTCATCTTTCACGTTTTCCCGGTCGGCTACGTGGGTACCGATCTCACCAATAATCTCGGCCAGATTTTTACCTGTGGTTATCATGCCCCAGCCACCAATGGAGTGCATGCGCACGGCAACGGCGTTTTCGGGGAGCAGGGAAGGCGTTTCTTCGGCACGCACGTTGTAGGGGTGCTCAATGCCGAGGGTAAAGAAGGAGGCGCCATCGGCCAGCGACTTGCCGTCCTGACGTTTGCTCTGACCCTGGGAATATTCGTAGGCTCCGATAATATCTTCGGGGCGGAAATCGCGGGACCCGAGCCCGTAGATACCGGCAAGAATTTCTGGGGCTTCCTCGGGTGCGACGGCAGGAATGCCTTCGTGAGAAAGTTTACGGTGGTTCTGGGTGGCCTTGTTAAGGGCCGTGCGGATATCGCGGGACATGGGGTTGTCGCCCGCCATGGGCTCATCGGTCCGCTCGAGAACGATAACCTGCTTCTTGCCCGCCAGGGCTTTAACCACGGCGGCCTCGGGGAAGGGGCGAATCACGTTGAGGTGGATTGAGCCCACCTTGGCACCCCGGGTCTTCCGCAGGTGATCCGTGGCCGCTTCGATATTTTCGGCGGCCGATCCCATGGATACGAAGACCACTTCGGCGTCTTCTGTGTTGTATTCGGTCAGCAGGCCGTAATGACGGCCGGTGAGTTCGCCAAATTCCTTGTAGGCTTCTTCGAGAAAGCCGAGAATCGGTTCGATAAAGTTGTTGCGACGTGCTGCCACGCCGTTCATGTAGTGTTCCTGATTTTGCACCGGACCTATCATGGCCGGATGCTGCAGATCGATTACTTTGGGCACGCGCACACGGGTCGGGCCAAAGAGGGTGCGCTGGGTCTCGGTAGGACAGTCAATAATATCATCGGGCGAGCCGAGGAATTCACGAATCAGGTCAGACTCGTGTCTCAGGAAGGTCCGTTCCAGGTGGGAGGTGAGGAAGCCATCCTGGATGTTCATGCCGGGATTGAGGGACTTTTCGGTCACCTTCCGGATGATAAGGGCCTGATCGGCCGCCTGCTGGGCATCTTTGCCAAAAAGCATGATCCAGCCCACGTCGAGGGCCGCATAGACATCGTCGTGACCACAGTGGACGTTCAAGGCATGCTTGGTGAGGGCCCGAGCCGCCACTTCGATAACCATGGTGGAAAGTTTGCCGGGGGCATGATAGTACTGCTCGATACCGTAGACGATACCCTGGCCGCTGGTGAAATTCACGGTACGGCGGCCCGTTACGGAATAGGCGATGGCCCCACCCTGCGCGGCGTGTTCACCCTCGCACTCGATAGCAATCTTCTGGCGGCCAAAAACGTTGAGTTTGCCTTCAGCATAAGACTGCTGATAGAGCTCGCCCATCTCGGTGGATGCCGTAATGGGGTAGAAAATACCGCCATCCGTCAGACGGGTTTCCGTGTGGTACGAAACCAACTGATTGCCATTGGTCGTAATCCGATTGCCCGGATATTTGGGTGTAGCCATTGCTAAATCGCCTTTCTCTCGCGGCATGCCGGTGCATTGACACCGGAGACACCGAGATATAGTGTTTCACTCACGAAGGTAGGAGTAAATGTCGTGCTCTAACTGCTCATGGAGCGCACGCCCGACGGGGCGACGGTCGCTGAGACTTAGCCCAACTTGAGACACAGTCCCGCTTGCAGCCCTTTTATTCTACGCTATAGCGGACTATTGATGCGAACCGAACACGCCTTGCGGCCAGGCCAGAAAATGGGCCGTAAATGGAGTATCCCGGCCTGATTCTTCACGCCCCGGCGTCACCCTTGATTTGACGGCTCAGTACGCCGCCACAAACAACTTGGCAACCGCATCCCATACATGTATTACATATACTACTATAAACACTTTATCGATCTAAAAAATTCCTTTGGGATCCCTAAAAAATCGTCCTGGCGGGCGGAAATTGGGCAATCCTATCCGGCGGAGGCTTGGTTGCTGTAGTTTCCGCGAACCTATCGACGTTGAGCCTACCGATCCGAGCGTTGCCGCAACATCCTGCGCCCGGGCACGTCATGTCATCCGCGGGAATGGACAGCCTATTGGGTCCCCCACCCAGCGCCCAGGGAGCCCTCTGGGCTTGCTCGCCAGCAGCACCACTTCCTGCTAACGCGAGCGTCTGCCCAATGGCGTAATCCTCTAAAACGGGACCTGAATTACGCTTGGAAATCGTTCTGTCGAGACGAACACCTGAAACCTTCACACGCCAATCCCCCCAATGGAACTCCACACGTAAAATAACACCAACTAACCCCTGCGGCTATTGCACCCCCTCCCCCCCTTTCTATATAGATAGCTCTTCTTGACAAAAACGCTTCCACCGGGTAAACTCCCGGTGAATTCACGTCCAGGTACTGCCCCGGGAATTTGGTTCGGGTCGCACCAGAGCGACAACAGTTGGTGCTGTGCATATCGTGTGCCGCACCAAAAAAGGCGAAATGTTCGTCAATATATCTTTTGGGCAACTACAGAAGGTTCGGTTCGGAAAAATTAAGCGCGCTGCATGTTCCAACGAGTGCATTTTCCCCAACCCGACTCCTGTAGAAAGGATATATCATGTCTACCCGACGTGTATTGCCCATTTTCCTGTTCGCCCTTGCCTACGCCACCGTAGCCCCGGCCATCAGTGTACCTTCAAGCCTCAGCCTCGGCGGCCCCTTCAATTGGTTTACCTACAGCACGCCAAGCTCCCTGTATCAAGACTGGTATGAATCCCGCGTAAGTATCGACGGCGCGCCCATTTCCGGAATCGTAAACGAGCCCGGCTTTGCCCCTCCCGGTTATAATTTATACCATATCGGAACTGGACAGGATTCCACCTCACCGGGAATCGGAGGCCAGAATTTTGATATTGAACAGGGCTTTTACGGCTTCTCCGGCAACATGTCCGGCGGCATACTCTACATTGGCCTGGTAACTGGCTTCGACCCGACGGGCGTCCGCACGGGCAACAACAACTACTTCGCTGGTGATTTTTTCCTGAATCTCGGAGACCAGACGATTGGTCCGAATGCGGGCTACGATCTCGCCTTCGGCACCGCTGTCGCAGGTCCCGGACCAGTCCTTGCCGCCAACAATGCCCCCCCGACGGTGAATGAAGCTACTTCACGGCTGGGACAGGCGTGGGACCTCAGCCAGACATGGACATCGACCAGCGTATCCCTACCGGCTCACCGCCCCATCGCCGATCCCTATCGTGTCGGCACAGGCTCCGGTTATGGCGGTGCCTACGAGGTCGCTTGGATGCTGGATATTCTGGGCAATCGCTCGGATCACAACCTGCTGCAAATCGCGGTCTCCTTGGACGCAGCCCAGACGGCACAGTTGGCCCAAGGGGGTTTTGGTGCCCATTGGACGATGCAGTGCGGCAATGACCTCCTGCCGATAGTCGGCAGCGTAATCATTCCCCTGGCCCCAGGACCGCTGGCCCCAATCCCAGAACCCGCCACGTTCCTGCTTTTCGGAACCGGCCTCTTGGGTATGGCCCTGCGCACCCGCCAGACCATGATATAAATCGGCCCTTCCGGCCTTAACTACACTGAGAATTAAACAGGCGGCGAGCCATCTGGCTCGCCGCCTGTATTTTATCACTGGGTACTTTTGGGTAGTCGAACTTCCCCTGTTTCAGCCGGACAGGTCTGCAAAAAGACCAGGCCTGCCGATAGCCTCTCAACCTTCCGAAGCGGAAGTTTCTTTGCGACGAAACCAAACCCACTCCTGACCAGGCAATCGCATTTCATCCAATGCAACCTGCCGCAAATGTTCAGGCAGAACAGTCAGACTGGGGTAATCTACGGCCGACTTCGTCTTCGTCATGAAACTATCAATGTGGTGCGTGGCAGCAAATCTCGCTTTAATAACATCAGAGGTGTCTTTAACATCCTGGACGTGCATCTCGACAAGGAGATCACATTCCAGGAGTCCAGGGCATCCCACGGGATCAATGACTTCCCGTTCTGCCCCCTCAATATCACAAATAACGAAAGTCCGTCCATTGACGGCCTTGCCCAATGTTTCATTTGTGCAATCCCCATTCACTTCAATTCTATCTTCGACACCATTCACTCGTGCCAGATCTTTCAACGCCTCTTGGGCTTTTTCAACACAATCGAAGGCAACGATAGGCACATTGGGGCACGCCCGAGCCAGACCCACAGCGTAATAGCCTTCAGCACTTCCCACGTCGACAATCGTGTCGTAGTCGCCCTTGATCAGATCTTGAATTACGGATTCGACCTCATCCTCATAGCTGCCG
>CAXBPH010000299.1:0-8513 GCA_963977445.1 uncultured bacterium
CCCTTGGATTCTGCGGGGTGGTCGCGGCGGCCGACACGGTCTCGATTGTCCTCAATCCAGACGCCCATCGTCTCGAAACATTCGCCGCAACAGAACTGCAGGGCTACGTGGAAACGCTTTTCCAGGCGGAAACCACGATTACGGCCTCGGTGGACGAAAGCGTCCCCCACTTCCGCATCGCCACCACGCCCAACGCCCCAGACGCCCAGTCCATCACCCTCCGGCGCGAGGGGGACACCTTCGTCATCGCCGGGGGCAGTCCCGTGGCAACCTTGTGGGCGGTCTATGAACTGGCCGAGCGCTGGGGCGTCCGCTATCTCTATGACCGGGACGTCTTACCCGCGCCGAAACCGTGGGCGGGCCTTCCCGACTTGGATGTTACTATGACGCCCAACATGCGGATTCGTTGCTGGCGCCTGGTGAACGACCTCGCCAGTGGCCCTATCTCGTGGAGCCTGGCAGAGAATCAACGTTTCCTGCGGCAGATGGCGAAGATGAAATACAACCGCATTCACGTTTCCCTGTGGCCCATGCAGCCCTTTGTGCACTATGCATTCCAGGGCATGGAAAAGCCCCCCGGCGTCCTGAATTTCGGTGCGAAGTTTCCCATCGACGACGATACGGTCGGCCGCGAGAAGTTTGGCGATGTGGACTTCTTCATGAACCCGGAACTCCAGGGCAGCACCTCGCCGGAAGACCTGAATCAGCGCGGCATTGGCCTGGTTCGCGGCATTCTGAAGGAGGCCCGGGCCCTGGGTATGGAAACGGGCCTGTCCATTCAGCCTTTTGAATGGCCCAAGCAGTTCATGGCGGTCATGCCCGAATCCGAGCCCGTGAATCAGCTCGGCATGCTCACCGCGGGTCCCGGTCATACCCAATCCATGGATGCCCCCCTGCTCCGTGACATGATCGCCACCATTATCCGCGCCTACATCGAGACCTACCCGGACGTCGACTACCTCCACCTCAACACCCCGGAACACCGCAGTTGGATCAGCCAGGCCGAGTCGGCCGTGGAAAAGTTCCAGGCACGCTTTCCCGATATGGAATTGGGCAGCTACGACGAACTCTGCGCCCGGGCCCGCGCACGGACTTCCTTTCCCGGTGGTGGCGAACGGGTGGAGAAAATGCTCAAGGGCGATGTGGCCTCCCTGTGGTTCCTGGACTCCCTGATTCGGGAGCGGGACCTGCTCAAACGCCCCAACGGTGACGAGCAAATCAAGATTGTCTATACGGGCATCGTGGCCGAGCTTTTTCCGCTCATTGAGGCCCTCATTCCGCCCGGTGGCGAGATTCTCAGCTTTATCGACTACACGGCAAGCCGTCAGCTGAAGCAGCGGGACCTCCTGCGGCAGACACCGAAGGACAGCGTGCCCGCCACCCTCACCTTCACCCTCGCGGACGATAACGTGGGCGTCCTGCCCCAGTTGGCCACGGGCTCCCTCCACCAACTGATGGGCGACCTTCGCCAGAGTGGTTGGGCGGGTTTCTATACCCGCTATTGGACCGCCAGCGACCTCAATCCGACGATCCACTACCTCGCCCGTGCCAGTTGGGACCCATCGGTGACGCCCCAATCCGCTTATCGCGACCAGTTTTCAACCATCTGCGGCGACGGGGCCACCGACCCCGCCTTGGAGGCCTTGGCCATCCTCGAGGAAATCACCCTCGGGTTGGACCAGCACGGACTCGGCTTTGGCTTTCCCGTACCCAGCATGATGACGAAACATTTTTCGGCAGGCGGGCTCTCCGCCGAGTTGAAGGCCGACCACGGGCAGTACCGCCTGGCCTTAGAGAAGATGGAAGTCGCCCACGAACGCGCCACCCTGGCCGGCAAAGACTACACCGGCTACTACGTGGGCCGCCTGCGCTTTGCCGTCCACTACCTCGACGCTGCCGAAGCCTTTGGTGCGACGTCGGTCGCTCTGAAGGCAGAAGACACGGCGGAGGCCCAGAAGCAGATTGGCCTGGCCTATGACGCGATTCGGGAGGCCCTGCAGGCCTACGTAGATGGCGCGGGCGACCACGGCGACCTCGGTGCGGTGGCGCTGATGAACGAATATTGCTACCGGCCGATCCGGGATAAGAAAAGGGAGCTTGGGGGATGAAGTCTTCGTGCGCGTATCGACGTGGTGGAGAAACAACGCGAAGGCCTTTGGGGGCGTTTATTGGTGGACGCGGTATACTGAACCTGCAACCGGAAATGGGCGCTTAGTTTGTGGCAACGTGTATGGGCGGTATGTGCTCCGAAGCGTAACAGCTGCCCCATCGGGGGGTGACAAGTTAACTTCGGAAACCGAAGGAAAGCACGTTGGGTTTAAGCGCAACCGGCCCCACCTTGAGTACCTTTTGAAAATTGACGTGGGCCTTGTGTCGACCAGGAATGGTCAACCTCCTGTTTGTTTGCACCTTTGGATATTCTCTCCTCAGGGAATCAGGTATGACCAGATATGCCGGTGCGGAAAACCGCAGGGACAGGCGCGCTTTGGGACGTGCCGCAGCAACCGGGACTTGGGTTTTGGGGTAGCACTGGGAGGGCCCGCTGGTGTGTAGCGGGTAGAGGAAGTTGGCCACGGGCGGAGGCATGTCCCTGTGGTCTAACGGGATGAACCGTGGGACGTCATGGCGACCCCGCAGGGACAGGCTCACGCACGGAGTCGTTTGCCGTTGACTGAATTGGGTGGGTTTGCGAGCTGGTGCTCTTGGCATGAGTCAGGTCACTGCGGCGCGCGTCCGTCCCGTAATTGGGGACGAGTAACAAGAGGCTATCGTGTGATGTTCGGCAGTTACGCCCTCGGGGGGACAGCCCCGACTGTTGGGATCTTCTTCCGTCGCGTTGATTCATTACCTCGTTCCCAAGCTCTGCTTGGGAATGCCGGTTCCGGAGCTCTGCTCCGATATGTCTACAATATCATCTCGGGCACTATGGTTCCGCGGGCAAGCAGAGCTTGCAAGACTGCATTCCCAAGCGGAGCTTGGGAACGAGAAAGGAGAGGTTATCGTTTTCGGCAGTTACGCCCTCGTGGGGACGGCCCCGACTGTTGGGATCATCTTCCGTCGTGTCGATTGATTATGGCACCACGAGGTCGTGTTTGCTTCACGATGTCGTGCTGTCGGTGCAGTCCCCGTGGAGCGTTCTGCCGTTGATCGAATTGGGTGGGATTGCGAGCTGGTGCTCTTGGCATGGGTCGGGTCACTGCGGCGCGCGTCCGTCCCAACTTACGCGATGATATCGTGCACCACATTCCCATGGACGTCGGTCAGGCGGAAGTCGCGGCCTGCGTATTTGTAGGTGAGTTCTTCGTGGTCGAAGCCGAGGAGGTGCAGGATGGTGGCGTGGAGATCGTGTACGTGCACCGGGTTCTCGACTGCCTTGTAGCCGAACTCGTCGGTGGCGCCGTGGATGTGGCCGCCTTTTACACCGCCGCCGGCCATCCACGCGGTGAATCCGGAGTTATTGTGGTCGCGGCCTTTGGGCTTGTTGCCCTTGAGGTCGGGGTTTTGCATATCCACGGTCGGTGTCCGGCCAAACTCACCGGAGCAAATTACCAGGGTATCCTCCAGCATGCCGCGCTGCTTCAGGTCGGTCAATAAGGCGGCTACGCCCTGGTCACACTGGCCGGCCAGGCGCTTGTGGGAATCCACAATGTCGTCGTGGCTATCCCAGGGCTGGCCGGGGCCGTGCCATAGCTGGACGAAACGAACGCCCCGCTCCAGGAGCCTTCGGGTGATGAGGCATTGACGGGATTGTACGCTGGAGCCGTAGAGCTCCTGAATATAGGCGGGTTCTCCGCTGATGTCGAAGGCGTCGGTGGCGTCCATCTGCATGCATATCGCCATCGCGCTGATGGGCGTCCTGATGCATGGTGTTCAGTTCGCTCAGCAAATCGAGCTGCCGCCGCTGCCCTTTGGAGGTCACGTAGTGGTTTTGAATGTTCTCAATGAGCTTTTCGACTTCCGTATGTTGGGAATCGATGTAGCTGCCCTGGTAGTTACCGGGCAAGAATCCGGACTGCCAATTCTGGGCTTCGGCGATGGGATAGCCCCCCGGGCACATGGTAATGAATCCCGGCAGGTTCTGGTTTTCCGTGCCGAGGCCATAGGTCACCCACGAACCTACGCTGGGCCGGGGAAGTCGGGCGTTGCCGCAGTTCATCAAGAGCAGCGAAGCCCCGTGGACCGGCACGTCGGTGTGCATGGAGCGAATGATGCACATGTCGTCCACGCATTGGGCCGTGTGGGGAAACAGGTTGCTGACTGGAATGCCGCTCTCGCCGTATTGTTGGAAGGTGAAAGCCGATGCCAGGGCGGCTCCGGGCGGTGCGCCGGTTCCCAGGCTATCGATAGGGAGTTCTTTACCGTTGTGTCTGGTGAGGGCTGGCTTGGGGTCGAAGGTGTCCACGTGAGACATGCCGCCGTTCAGAAATATGTGTACGACCCGCTTGGCTTTTGCGGGGAAGTGGGATTGGAGGGGTGCCATGGGTCCGGGCGCTGCGTTGGCGGTTTTCCCCGTGGTGAGGGCCAGCCCAAGGGCCCCAAAGCCCATGCCCGATCGCTGAAGAAAATCGCGGCGATTCAGAATGAAGTCGTTAACGGTTCGTTTATGACTCATTGTTCTCTCCAGATTCCGTGGGCTTCACAAGAGGCCACTCGTTTCCAAGCGCTGCGTAGGCAAACTAACCCTGCCACCTCGGGTCGACCTAGACTCCGGGGCATAATGTCCAAGACCTCCGAAGCAGAGCTTCGGTGACTGCATTCCCAAGCAGAGCTTGGGAACGAGGAATATTCCAACTACGTATCAATCCACGAACATGAATTCATTGCTCATGAGTAAGACCTGGGCATATTGCTCCCAGGGCTTCAGGGGTTCGGGCGGTGCCGGTGGCGGACCCTGAAAATCGAAGCGGGTTATCCAATCCTGGGTTTCAAACTGGGCGGCATTTTCGCCGGACAGATAGAGACGGGGATGCCAGCGAAAGGCATCTTCCTCTTCGTCATCCCGGCAGGAAACGACCAGGTCAATCGTGTCGCCCACCTGGACGGGAATATCGTCCATCACGGTGGCGATGACCCCATCCTGCACATCACCCTGCCAGACAATACCGACACGACTCGAAATAATATAGGCCCGAATACCATCCCCTGCGGAGGAGTGGTGGTATAGCTCGCCCACGCAGGACAGGAGCGAATCGGCCTTTGATGTCCACCGTCGAATAACGGCGACGCCCGGTCCACCGGGGTGACCACCGAGGCGGTTCAGCAGGGCCATACCCAGGTTCTTTCCGGGCACTTCTATCTCTTCCTGAAAGGCCTCGCCGGACCAGAAGGGGAATTCCTCGAAGGTCGTAACGCGGCCGGTTGCTTCGTCTACGGCACCATAGCCATAGCGCCATGTTGTGTCCCGTGGTTCCGGTGCGCGCCGTTGGGCCACATCCTGCCCGGCCACGAACAATTGACCGAGGGCCAGCTCTTTCTCGGTGGGCTCCCGGGTGAGCAGGGCATGGTAGAGGGTCCGAACCCGCTCGACGGGCTCCGTCGCCGCCGTCACCTCTTCCCGCGCCAACACCTGGCGGGCCTGCTCCACGACGAAGGGGCTGTTCATCAAATAGAGGGCTTGTTGGGGCACGGTGGTTTCGAAGCGCATGGGGGTGTGTTCATTGGGCGTGGCGAAATCGAAAATACGAAACATGCTCGGCAGGGCGTGGCGATCGACTTCGGCATACACGGTGCGCCGATTGGAAAAGGGCGTCTCGGTGATATTGGTCGGGAAGCCGCCCAGGCTGCGGTCCAGGTTTCCCGAAGCAACGAGGAGACTGTCGCGCATGGCTTCAAAATCGAGTCGGCCCCGATGCTGCCGCCAGAGTAAATCGTTTTTGGGATCGACGACTTCGCATTCGGGTCGTAAATCGCTGGCCTGCTGATAGGTCGCGGAGCTCACAATCGTGCGCATCAAGGATTTCATCGACCAGCCGTCTTCCATAAATTTCCAGGCCAGGAAATCGAGTAACTCAGGATGGGTAGGGAGATTTCCCTGGGTTCCAAAATCACTGGGCGTGCCGACGATGGGTGCGTCGAAAAGTTGGGCCCATACGCGGTTCACGAAAACCCGGGCCGTCAGGGGGTTGTCTTTTCGGGCGATTTGCTCGGCCAACTCCAGGCGACCACTTCCCTCTTCAAAGGGGGTTGCCGTGTCGGAAGAAAGTATTTCCAGGTAGTGTCGTGAAACGGTCTGCCCCACAATGGTGGCATCGCCCCGCTCAAAGACGTAGGGGTCGAAAGGCGTCGCCGTATCTTCGAGTGCCATGGCCCGGTTGGGTCTTCCTGGATGGCTGTTCTTAAAGAGTTCGACCGCCTGACGTCGTTGGTTGATTCGGGTGCGGTCCGCGACGCTGCTCATGGCCGGCGTATCGCCCAGGGGGATATTCACGGGAGACGCAATGCCATAGAGCACCTGACGCAGGGCCTCTTGTCCGCCATCGGGCAGGGTTTCGGGCAAGGGCGACGGGGCCTCCCCTTCCCGGGCTTGCCGTTGCAGGCGAGCGGCCAGGAGGGCTTGCCAGGTGGAATCGGCTTCGGTAAAAAGCCGACCATAGGTGGTCGTCACCTCGGCCATATCGTTGGGGATGTGGTCCCGAAATGCCGTATACACGGTAGCATTCATCGCCGGTCGTCCGTCCTGTTCGGCGTGTAGATCCGTAAGGGACTGGGCGGCTTTCGCGGCAAATTCTCCGCCATTTGCTTGGACGCAGGCAAGCCAGAAACCGAAAACGGGGTCGGCTGGACCGTCGGCTTGTGCTTTTAAATAGGTGCGCCATCGTTGCAGCAGAGGCGGGCGCAGGCCATGTTCCTCGGCGAGTGGTGCCAGGCGCCCTTCGTCGGCATCGGCCCAGGACTCCGCCACCACCTGGAGATAGGTGCCGATTTCATTCCGGGCATGGCTCAGTAGTGAGATATGGAGGTCTTCTATCAGCCCATCCCGTGCCGCCGCGACTTTTTCCAGGCCAGCCAGATAGGCTTGATATTCTGGAGAGGTTTCATCAGGTGCTTCGATGAGGGGCAACTCGGCGGGCTCCTGGGTGCTGCGAAACACGCCATAGAGGGCGTAGTAGTCCGCCGTAGGAATGGGGTCAAATTTGTGGTCGTGGCACCGGGCACAATTGACGGTCAGGCCTTGGAGGCCCCGGGTCACCACGTCAATTCTATCGTCAATCCGGTCATGCACATTGGCCCCGAAAGATTTTCCCAGCGTCAGAAAACCCAGGGCGGCCAGGGGGCGTTTGTCTTCGCCCAACTCCATCAGGTCCGCCGCCAACTGATGGCGGATGAATTGGTCGTAGGGCAGGTCTTCGTTGAAGGCGCGGATTACATAATCCCGGTAGGTGTGGGAGAAAGGAAAGAGCCGGTCTTCCTGAAAACTGGAACCTTTCGTGTCACTGTATCGGGCCACGTCCAACCAGTGCCGCCCCCACCGCTCTCCAAAGTGGGGCGAGGCCAGGAGGCGGTCCACGACACGTGCGAAGGCGTCGGGTTCGGAATCTTCTTCGAAGGCCTGAAGCTCCGCCAAGGTAGGTGGCAAGCCGGTGAGATCATAGTAGGCCCGACGCAGGAGGGTGTGACGGGATGCCGGTGGCGAGGCCTCGAGGCCCACGCCGTCTAAGCGGGCGCTGACATACGCGTCGATGGGATTGGTGGGACCATCGGGTGGTGCAGGTGCTTCGACAGGACGAAAGGCCCAGTGCTCTGTCCGTGACGTGGCGATATACTCCGCCATGGAGCCGCCCTTTGGACGTTTCAGGGGATGCCGGGGCCAGGGAGCACCTTGGGCAATCCACGCACGAATGGCTTCCCGCTCATTTACGGCGAAGTCCAGGTCGGGATGGGCTTCCCCACCGCGCTGCTGCAATATCATCAAGACATCGGGGTCTGCGGTATCGGGAAGACTATCCAGACGGACTTGTCCGTCCTGCTGATCAGGGCCATGACATGCGTAGCAATGAGTGGCGATTATGGGGCGGATTTTGGTTTCGAAAAAGTCATCGTTTCCGCCGGCTGTTGCAGGGGTAGCGTGCAGGAATGCCCCGAGGATTGCTGCCCCGATGATTCCTGCTTTCCAGCCCGATGTTACGGCACAGCTCGCCTGCGCGATACGGCTGTATGGTGCTCTCTCCAATGCCATGGGTTTACAATACGAAAATAGTAGTGTAATTGCAACAGGGTGACGGGCCGAATGGATTGCTGTGTCAAACGGTAGTAAAACTTGTATGGGTTTTGTTGGTGATGTGGCGTGTGGCATGTCATGGCACGACACGACACGGGCAAGCCCTCCGGGCTTGTCCGTGGCACCCAAACATCACTCTTGGTTTCGTCACGGTCACTTGGGCTGAAGACGACGTTGCCAGGGACTGCTATTGCGGTTGCCGGTTCCGGAGCTCTGCTCCGATGTGTCTGCAATATCATTTCGGGCACTATGGTTCCGCGGGCAAGCAGAGCTTGCAAGACTGCATTCCCAAGCG
>CAXBPH010000300.1:0-8498 GCA_963977445.1 uncultured bacterium
AGGGAGAAAAGGGGAAGGAATAGCCCCCCCAGAAGGATAGCCCCCGCCACAAAAAACTGTACACCTGAAAACTCTCTACATTGGTACATCGAAGTATCCTTGAGTCGCTCTAGCCTCGGGATGTGCCTCCAAAGTAACAATATAGGACATGGTTAGGCAATTAGTTATTTTGGCGACGTTGCCGCGGTAGAAATGGCGGCACGCGCAATGGTGTAACGCCCAATCCCAAACACCGCCGTCACTCCTTGAGAAGTGCCCGCCAGGCCGCCATGGATCGACGCAGATTCTCTTCCACATTACCGCCGATGCCATAGCCCTGGAGACCGATAGGCCCGTCGTAGTCCATATCCGCGAGAATCTTCAGCATGGGTGCCACATCATAACTTCCCTCACCCAGCGGCTGGATGAGTTGCTTCCATTCCGTGCCATCCGAGTCCGCTCCGTTTAGGGTAACCATGAACAGGTAGGGCCGCGCCAAGGCCAGGCGCGCCGGGAGTTCTTCGCCATCCACCTTGAGCCAGTGGCAGAGATTGAACGTAACACCCACATTCGGCCGGTCCACCTTCTTCGCCACACGAACCGCGTCCTCCACCCGCTCGACCCAATTCCCCGTGTGGGGATAGAGGGCAATGCGCAACCCCTTCGCGGCCGCCATATCCGAAAGCCGACGAAGCAAGGCTACCGCAGCTTCATCGCCCTCGGGGGACGATGGCTTGTGGAGCTTGCTCGACAGAGGCATCCAAAGCACGCAGTCCCGCCCCGTGAGCAAATCCATGGCCTCCTCAAGTCCTTCCTCCCACCGTGTCGCGCCGGGGTCGATGTTGGCCCCCGTGTAGAGGGCGAAGAACCGCGACTCCTGCCGGTCAATTTCCCCGAGCACTTCAGCAAGCCCCGTCACACCGATGAGGTCCGTCCCCGAATAGCCAAGTTCCTTCACCAGCGCCACTTGGGCCGCAGATGACTCATGGGCCCCGTCCTTCGTTCCGGTGCACATGGCAAAGAAAGGATTGTCCGACAGCGACAAAGCCCAACTTGCCGGTGCGAAGGCCAGCGACAAGGCAAGTACCGCCATTCCCGTAGTGAAACCTGGATTCATGCGCATGATAATCTCCTTCGCAACCCATACTACAAGGCGCAGGCCCCGCCAATCGAAATCAGGCGCGATCCTTGGAAACCGCTTTGCTTTGCCCAACGCCGCTTGTCTACCCGATAGCTATCTCGTCTTGCCCATTGTGGTAATGGTGACCGCACGGAAAATTCACGCTGCGGTCGGGCCGAACACCTTTCCTGACCCCAACAATCTTCCATCTCGCAGAAATGTATTGCCCCCGTCAAAAAAGAAAAGCACGGTCTTGAAGATGCCAACAAATTGGAGCGGTGCCACCCCGGACGCGGTCAATTATCGAGCGTGCTACGCACTTTTTCGGAGAGCGCCACCATCGTGAAGGGTTTCTGAAGGCAACTTTGCTCCCCATTCACAATACCGCGACTCACGAGTATATCTGCCGTGTACCCGGATACATAAATACATTTGAGATCGGGCCGAAAAGATTTCAACTCCCCGTATAATTCAAGGCCATTCATTTCCGGCATGACAACATCGCTAACAACGAGTTGAATTTCGCCCCCATAGTCTTTTGCCAGTTGAATCGCAGTGCCCGGAGTACTGGCACCGAGAACCGTGTAACCGAGCCGCTCGAGCAGGCGCGTCCCCAAGGCCAATAGTGGGAGTTCATCTTCGACAAGCAGTAAGGTTTCCGTGCCGGTTTGCGCCTTAGATTTCAAGGCTCCAGAAAGCAACTCTCTCCGCTCGGGCGCATGGCGCGCCAAATAGATTCTAAATCTTGTCCCGCGACCAGGTTCGCTGTCGACATAAACATAACCGTCATTTTGTTTCACGATTCCGTAGACGGTAGAAAGGCCAAGTCCCGTGCCCTCCCCTTGGGGCTTGGTGGTAAAAAAGGGTTCAAAGAGCTTGGCCAACGTGCTCTCATCCATCCCACATCCATTGTCGCTAACACTCAGCACCACATATTCGCCGGACAACATTCCCGGCCGGGTAGCATCAGGAGCCCCATCGAACTCCGTCGTGCCAGTTTCGATAGTTACCTTGCCTACCCCCCCGATAGCGTCACGAGCGTTCACGAGCAAATTGGCAATTATCTGATCAATCTGTGACATATCCATCTTTACCAGCCAGGGACTGTCAACCGGCTTCCAGCTAATTTCTATTTCTTCTCCAACCAGACGTTGGAGCATATTGAGCATCTCAGGAATCTCGGCGTTAAGATCTATCACCACGGGTGTGACGCTCTGCTTCCGGGCGAAAGCGAGCAATTGCCGTGTCAAGTTCGCCGAACGTTCGGCAGCGTTCTTAATTTCTACAAGGTCGTCACGAGAGGGGTGGTCCCCGATATCCGTTAGCACGCAATCCACATAGCCCAAGATGACAGCGAGCATGTTATTAAAGTCGTGGGCAACACCGCCAGCCAGCCGACCAACCGCCTCCATCTTCTGCGCCTGTCGGAATTGCTCTTCAATTCTGTCTCGCGCAGCGCGCTCCTTAAGTTCCCGAACGGCCCGTTGAATACTGGGAACGAGCCGGTGCATACGAGATTTCAGTACGAAGTCCGTAACACCAGACCCGAGCGCCTCTTCCGCAAAATCTTCGCCAAAGGTGCCAGACATAAGGATAAAGGGAATTTCGGGGTACTTCTCGCGAGCCATCCGTAGCGCGGACAAACCATCGAACGAGGGCATCTGGTAGTCAGAAATAATAATATCGGGTCGAAATTCTTCCAATTGCCGGATATAGTCCTCTCGTTCAGATATCCAGCACCAGGTAAACCGCAAGCCGCCATTCAAGCACTCGCGCCGCAACAGTTCCGCATCTGCCGGAAAATCATCCAGCGCCAATATCCGAAGTTCACCGTCCATCAGACCGTTACCTGGGCAATATCGGTTGATTTAAAAGAAGCCAGTACATTCCGAGATTCTGCACCGCCGCCGTAAACTCATTAAACTCTACTGGTTTGCGAACAAAACTGTTGGCACCCAAATCGAACCCCGCCACGATGTCCCGCTGTTCGCCCGACGACGTGAGGATGATAATCGGCGACAACTTGGTCCGTTCATCAGCGGGCAAATCCGTGTCATCGCGATCCGCATACGCATCCGTCGCAAAAAGATATTTGAGGGCCTCCGCGCCATCCCGTGCAACAACAATCGGATTACCCCGATTGCTTTTCTTCAGGCATTGAAGAATCTGCGCCTCTGCAGACGCAGTCCAGCCCGTAATCTCCCCTTCCAGCGTAGTCTTTATTATCAGCTCATCTGCGCTCGTAGCCATATAGAACACCAACTGGACAATTCACTAGCTCTGCTATGGCACCTGAACTCAAAGCGTGCATCTGCTAGACTAAGAATCCTCGCCTTTCGCATTCAGGCGCTCTTAATTGGTCTATACTTAAGAGACAAAACAGCTTCTCACTACGTGAGTGCCGTAACACCTGAGAGCTTTAACCATGTAGTAGCTCAAGCCATGCTGCCCAGCACTCGAATTGAGCACCCCCAATTCCATCGTGGCATGAATTCGATTAGGTGTCAAGACAATTCTAGAATTATGCCTAATTCGCGACGAAATCTTCGGGAAACGCGGGATAGAATAATTGAATCGGGTATCGGGATCGGTATTCTGAGATTGCTAACGCCACGCTAAAGCCCCCCCCCCGATAACGCGAAATAAATTTCCTTGGTATCGTCCGTGGTATTCTACCGGCATGAAATCCCACGACTTCTTTGGAAAGGTTGAAATGACCAAGAGATCGACAAGCCTCAATCCGGCCAAAACTATATCTACTCGCCGGACTTTCACGCGAAGCAGTGCCGCCTCCGGCCGAAGAGCCGCTTCTGCCCGATATCCCACGCCCACACACCGCCAAACGATCCATCCCGGAGCCCATCCTTGAACGAAGAATCCCTGGAAAAACATCCCATCATCTTCTTCGATGGCGTCTGTGGCATGTGTAACCACGTGGTGGACTTACTGCTCCGTTTGGACCGTAGCGGCACTTTTCTTTTCGCGCCCATCCAGGGCACGACGGCCCGCGATCTTCTCCCCCCCCTGTCGGGCGACCCATCGGCATGGTCCCTGCTCTATCTCGATGAAACCGGCATCCGGGAACAGTCGGACGCCGCCCTGGAAATAGGCCGCCGCCTGGGTGGCCTCTGGTGGCCGCTGAGCCTGCTGCGTATTTTTCCGCGCTTCCTCCGCAATGCGGTCTATCGCCTTATCGCGCGCTATCGATACCGCGTGTTTGGCAAGCACGATATCTGTCGCATTCCTTCCCCATCGGAACGAGAGCGTTTTCTTCCGTGAGTTCGCAATGAACGGACGACTTGGCTACACTAAACCTTCGTTCCATTGTATTACCGACCCGGGAGACCCTATCATGTCCTTTCGCCTTCTGGCCTTTCCTCTATGCGCCCTCTTTTTCTGCTGCGTCCATGCCGCGCCCGCCTTCGCCAGAGAAGGCACAACCGCGAATCAACAGTATGCCATGGAGAAGGACATCCCCTATCGCAGTGGCGATGCTCTCACCGACTACATGAAAGAACGGTGTCGCCTTGATGTGCATTACCCCGCAGGCAAGGTGGATTTTCCCACCGTCGTCTGGTTTCACGGCGGCGGCCTCACGGGCGGCAATCGCTTTGTGCCCTTGGGTCTCAAGGAAAAGGGCATCGCCGTCGTCGCGGTGAACTACCGCCTCTACCCCAAGGTTAAGGCCCCGGCCTATATCGAAGACGCCGCCGCAGCCGTTGCCTGGACCTTTAAGCATATTGCTGACTTTGGCGGTTCACCCGACCGCATCTTTGTCAGTGGTCATTCGGCGGGCGGCTACCTTACCAGTATGATTGGTCTCGACAACTCCTGGCTTGCCGCCTTTGATGTCGATGCCGACCGAATCGCCGGGCTCATCCCGTATAGCGGCCACACCATCACCCATTTCACGGTCCGCCAGGAGCGCGGTATCGAGGGCACCCAGCCCATCGTCGACGAACTCGCCCCCCTCTTCCACGTCCGTAAGGACGCCCCGCCCCTCCTGCTCATCACGGGTGACCGCGAGCTGGAAATGCTCGGCCGCTACGAAGAAAACGCCTATCTCTGGCGCATGATGCAGGTGGTGGGACACCCAGACACCACGCTCTATGAAATGGATGGCTACAACCACGGCCAGATGGCCGAACCCGCCCACCCGCTCCTGCTTCGCTTCGTGAAGAAAATTCTGGATCAAAAGAAATAGTTCACCTATCGAGCCACTACCTGTGAGCCCACCGTTTCTTGGACTACCACCTGCGCGGCACTTCAAAAAACATGCGGGCAGTTAAGCCGACGCTATCGGAGCGGAGCGCACGTTTGGATGCCACGGACAAGCCCGCCAGTGTTTGCCCGCGCGCGACGGACAGGCGACTCCCTGTTCAGCAAAGGAATAAGTATGTACGTATACCGAGTCTTAATATTCGCCCTCCTTTCCGCCGTGGCCCCCCTTGGCTTCGCCCAGGTCCCTGCGGCAGATCGGGCCCCCGACTTTATTCCTCTCGGTGCCTACGTGAGTTGGGAACGCTGCGTCGCCAACGCGAAGGTCTCCGAAATTGACCTGTGGGAAGACGTAGGCACCCGTCTCGATGCCCTTCAGGCCAATCACGTCAACCTCCTCTGGGTCACGAATATGAGTGAACCGGCTCTCCCCCGTCTTATCGTGGAATGCGAGAAGCGCGGCCTCCGCCTCCTGCCCAATATCGACGCCGTCGAAGCCCGTGTGGACTGGCGCTGGGCCGGTGGCACGGAGTACTACGACAAACTGCTGCCCCGTCTCGTCGCGGCGGCCGGTGATTCGAAGACCTTGGTGGGCTGGGTGCTCAGCGACGAGCCCACCGTAGAGCAATTGCCCCGCCTGGAGATCCTGCGAGAGAAATTCCGCGAACACGACCCCAACCGCTTCAGCACCGCCGTCACCATGTGGCCCCAGACGCCCCAGGTCCCCGTCCAGACCAAACTCCCCGTGGTGTGCGTCGACCTATACCCCTTTTTCGGCCCCAAGGACCCCAACGGCCCCCACACGGACAACGCCAGCAAGCATTACTATCGAAATAACACGGCCAAGATGCTCGACGCCATTGGCGAGGGTCCGGCCGTCGGCTGGGTCATGGGCCAGTGTTTCAGCGACATCTGGGGACCCCGCGAATACAACGCCGAGGGTCACCTCATCGGCCTGCCCGGGGCCTACCTACACTGGCGCGCGCCCACCCTCGCCGAAATGCGCTGGCAAGTCTGGGAGGCCTTCCGCAATGGTGCGAAGGGCTACATCTCCTACACCCTCGCCCCCGAAGCTCCCAACCCCGAGACGGCCACCCTCCCACCCAAAGACGTGAAGTGGAAAGAGGTCCTCGCCAAAGAAGCCACCGACCTCGGCCCCAACGCCCTCACCAACCCCGACGGCAGTACTACGCCACAGTTGGAAGAGTTAGGCAAGGTCTATGCCCAACTCGCGCCCCATACCGAATTGTTGCTGCGCCTGAAGCGGAGTGAAGAGGCCTTCGTGGAGGTGACAGACGGCCCGGCATCCGTCCAGAGCTTCGTAGACCCGGAGTCGGGGGGACGCTACGTGATTGTGGTGAATGATGACTTGAAGGTGACGCAGGAGCTGACCCTCGGCTTTGGCACCGTGACTGCGGTCTCAGCGCTCGCTGGAGCTGAGCTTGCAAACCTCAAGACCACAACGGGAAATGGCCCACGGACTGCGATGGTGTCCCTGGTAGCGGGCGACGGAATACTACTCACCATCCAGTAGAACCAATCCCAACAAACGCGAGGACGAACTACGGCAACAACGTGTAAGATGGGAGCGCAGGTCAATCACGCGCCGTGGTGGGCGGCCCGCTGCATCACGCACCGAAGGTGCGCAAGTATTACGCCCAAGCGTCCTGCGTGTCCCCCTGTATAAGCCCTTGGAACAAGGCGGGCAGAATATCGGACAACGTCACCATCAGTGTCATGGGGGCCTGCGGACTCGGGATGAAGCCGAGGGCGCACTCCCCGGAATGAAACCCCGCGCTTTCGTGGTGTTCCCCAAGAAACTCGGGAGACGACAGTGATTTTTACGTCTCCCACGGCCGCCGCCTTGAAAGCGCGTAGCTCAGACGGTCATTCGGGGCAGACGGGCCAGCGTGGCGGCCTGCTGCACCGCTCACGCCAGCCCACCCGCCGATCCAGGCGGATAGATTGTGTTACGGTTTGTCGTTTTTCATGTCCTTCATGTCCTTCATGTCCTTCATGTCCTTCATGTCCTTCATATCCTTCATGGCTCCTGTGCCGGGCCTGGTCGCTGCGCAAAACATGGCGTCGTCGCCGCATTTCGAGCAGACGTGTTTGACTTCCTCGTTCTTTCCTTCGCCTTTTCCAGTGCCGACGACTTCGACGGTGCCGCCGCAACTGTGGCACATGGTCTTCTCACCGATCGTCATCATTTTGATGTGCGCCTTGTCGTCGGTGACCTTTTGGACCATGACCGACTTGCACATCGCGCAGGCCATGGACATGGAGTCGCCCGGCTGCAATGCTTCCGCCTGGGCCTGCGTGGTGATGTGATCCATGTGTGCCACGTGATTAGACGCTTCGGAATGGCCGCCCTCGTGAGCGCCATGATCGGCGACGGCGGCCGGGTGGTCGCCGTGGCCAGCATGTTCGTCTTTCTTCTCCTGCGCCGTCGCCGTAAGGACTACTCCCGCGAGAAGAAGAGTCGATACGGAGAAGAGGAATCCTACTTTGAAATAGATGTGTTTCATGGTCTTTCCTTTGTGGTTTTGGCTAAGGTGGAGACTAGCAAGGGGCTAGTCTTTTCTGCGTGACGCTGAAATGATCCCTTTCGGGTTCGAGCAACAGGAAGTGGGTCTGACATCATATTGTTGTATACATTCTCCTCAGTGAAATCTGTCCAGCTCCTCTTCCACCGGGCGAGGAACCCGTCGGCAAGCTCGAATCCCGATACGCGGATATTCTCTTCGATTTGGCCAAAGTGGAGCTTCGTCAGATCGTACTGGATACGCAGTCTTTCGGGTCCAGTGAATTTCGCCTCTATTACGCCGAAAATCCCTTCCAAGGCGTCGCACAACGAGTTCTCTCCTTCTGTTTTCGTCACGTTGCAGATCGACACCGTTCTTTTCTTGAGCATTTCAATCATGGTCCAGTCCTTTCTACGAAATCCGTCGCACCAATATTCGAAGTCAGGAAAGCCCGGGACTATAGGTTATTCACCTTATCCGCGCCAATACCGCAACTGTCCTGACCCTCATCGTTTTCCGTGCGCATGTGGAATCTACATGCAAGAACCGCGCCAGCGCTTGGCAGTGTGGTTGTCCGCGTGGTCCTAGCGCGAATCTTGCTTCGTCGCCTATCCCGGCTCTCGGGCTCTTTCCACCGCATCGCCGCTGTAGCGTTG
>CAXBPH010000301.1:0-8449 GCA_963977445.1 uncultured bacterium
AACTACTTAATACCCCGAGCAGCCCAAAAGATCCCGGCTTTGTGAAATATTCGGGATAGCGGCGGCGATGGGAAAAACCACCTTCATGACGGCCCAGGAGGCCAAAGCATTTGGGTTGGTGGATACCATCATCGGCGATCACGATATGCCCGTCACAGCCAGCCACGACGCACGGGTTTGGGCTGAGTTTTATCGAAGCGGGGGGGTTGCTCCTGTCTCCAATGTTGGCCCAGCCCCAACGAGTGCGACCGTGAATGTTCCCTCGCTTCGAGAAGCTTGCCCAGGTGCAGACGACACGTTCCTGCTCAAGTGTGTTGAAGACGGTTCGACCGTGGCAGAGGCTTCCCGGGAGTGGATGAAAACACTTGATACGGAAGTAAAGGCCTTGCGGGCCGAAGTCGCCAAGAACAAACCCGAGCCCACATTTAGGGTCGGGGGAGTGAAGGCGCTTGGTAGCGAAAGCGCGGAAGATGGTCTGCCGTCTGCCGACCCTGATCCCGTGAAGGTCTGGAATTCTGAAATTACGAAGCGGGTGAAAAAGGGCATGTCCCGTCAAGCTGCCACAAGTGATTTGTGTCGTCACGATTCGGCCCTGCACGCTGCGTACATTGAGGCGACGAACGTCCAACGGCGCGGAATTTACTAAGCCGCTTTAAGCATGGGTCTCTTTTGGCCCACCCGGTGGGCCCATCGCTCGCCGGGTTTTTTTTTGAAAGGGAATAGCCACATGGCCCCACGATCCAATATTACGTTACGAATAGATGCGGAAGACGCCGAAGCTGTCCAAAGCTTTTTGAAGTTGACCCGAGCAGAGCGAAACCTTGAGGTGCAGACGCGCAAGACGAATGCCGCCATGGTGGACAAAGAGGTCCAGAGCAAGCGGGTGTCGAAAGAGCTTTTCGGCGTCAGCAAGAGCGCCTTGAAGGCTGTTGGGGGCATGATTGGTATTGGTACGGCCGCATCGGCTTTTGCGACGGTGACCCGTGAAATAGAGCGGATGGATCAGGCGCTTGTCGAGTCAGCCAAGAAAGCGAACGCCCAGGGGCGTGGCCTACGTGAATTCGCGGCATTGCAGGCACCCGGGAAAGAAGGCCAGAAGTTTGTAAGGGAAACCCTCTTGAAGGCCGCCGAATATGGTGTGTCCCCAGAGCAGGCCGCACAGGTCGCACAACCAATTCAGTCCCTGGCAGACAAAGACGGCAACGGCATATTGAGCGCTACAGAGCGGAAGGAATACGAACCAGACTTTGGGGCGTCGCTCGGGCTTATTCAGTCGGGTGTTGCGAGTGAGGACGCCTTGCGCGTGATTACGGCGGGCCGTGCCAGGTCGCAGAGTGGCGCGGAGTCAGCAGACCTTCTTATTCGTGCGTCGGAAACCTCAGCCCAGGGGCCCGCAACGTTTGCTCGGTCTATCAGTTCCACGGGTGAATTCAGTGACCAGAAAGAGGCGCTCTCCATCCTTTCGGCTTTGACCAAGGAACAGACCGACCCCGGCAAACTTCCGGCTGCCATGGAGCGCCTTGGGCTTGTCTTGGGCAAGGTGGGTGAAGAGGGCGAGACCGGAAAGTTTACGAAGAAATTTGGCCTGGCCGGGATGGCCGAAACCGAGAAGGTGGACGCGCTTCGGCAGTATGGCGCGGCCAATGGGCAGGGCGCTACCGAAGATGATCGGGTGCGTGACTTTACAGCAAAACTGCCGAATGAGAAAGGTCTTTCTAAGGAGCAAGCCATTGACTTGGCGCGTGTAGTGAGACAGGCAGAGAGCGCGACGGGAACACGGGGTATCCTGGAGAATGATTCTGTTGGCAGGCTTGATGCCGCACGGGCAAAACTTATGGCCGACCCCATCACCCGTGGCGCGATCTTGGAAGATCGTCAAAAAGCTATTGCTGAGAACGTAGACCTTATGGGGCCACAAGCAGTAGACGCACAGGCGCGGCTTGGTAAAAGACAGATGGAGGGGGCGAAAGCGCTCGCCAAGGGCGATGTTGACGCCGTCACACCTTCTGGTGAGCTCAAACAAGGTTCTGAATTAGGGTGGATGTCATGGTTTGGAGCTAAGGCAAATGGCTTTATGTCGAGCACTGGGGCGGGTGTTGGCTATGGTGCAGGGCCAAATGGTGAGGTTGTAGGGCGGGAGAATCAAAGGATACAAGCCGAACGGGATGCGGCCATCTCTGGATCTGGTGTCCAGTATCAACAAGAGGCACTTGTGCAAGTCATGCGGGAGAATAACGAGCTCTTGCGGGCCAACATTGCGGCGACCCAGGGGAACACGAACGCGAACGCGGCGAAGGCCCCGGCGGGTGGTGCCCGTTCCAATGCTGAGGAGGCCTACTGATGGACTTGGCATTCTTCGAGCGGTTTCGATGGCTCAAACGGGCCCGACAGGCTGAGCAGCTGAATAGTCAGTTTGGGACCCTCCTGCAGGAATACGAAGCCGAGGCCGAACGGCGCCGGGAAATATGGCAAGCCGCTGACGCAGTGGATCGACACGTGGAAGACCGAATCAAAACGGCGCTGTCCCTCGATGGTCTACCGGGTCCAATGGCCTACGAGCGTGCCTTGGTCGGTGGCGCTTTTGTCCAGTGTGCGGCGTATCTGGCCCAACAATCGAAAGAGCACCCCGACTGCTTCCACCTCACCCCAGGGGCGGACGCCCTGTTAGCCCTGGCGAAATACCTCCCCCCCGTTGAACCTGTAGGCCAGGCAGTCGACTCAATCTTTCGTGGGTGAGCGTTTCGGCGGATGTTGACAAGGTTGCACGGGTGGTGCAATACTGATCTCGATGTCCGGCATGCGCCGGATACAAAGCGGCCCCTGGAAGTGCGGAAACACAACCAAGGGCCTGGAAACGAATGCAGGTAAGTGCAATCGAATCTTACACGGGATTATACCCCTTTCGGGCGTGAAAAATCACGCGCACTGGCCCGCATTCTCAATCTGGAGAATGTGTCATGTATGAATACCCCACCACCCTTGCCGAAGCTGAAGAGCTGGACCGCGCCCCCCGAGCCGAAAAGCTGGACCACGCCCCCCGAGTAGTCACCCCAGCCAAGCCGGACAAGCGCGGCAAGTCGAAGCACTGGGCTACCCACACCTTTCGCGCTACCTTTGTGCAATTCCTGACCAGGTACGATCCGCGCACGATGAAGCGATGCCGGACCGTCCAACTTCGGGATGTGTACATGGACGGCGAACTGCTCACGCTCAACTGGACCGTGGATTGCCCCGCGAAGCTGCAAGCGCTTTGCCCGGAACCTGGTGAAGATTTCAAGTTTACGGCGGAATTCACGCGGACGGCCCACGAATCGACACGGCTCAATGCCCCCTTGCTGCGTCCCCCATTCCGGCCGGCAAAGGAGATCCAGACGGTAGGCCAGGACAGCCAAACGGTAGGCTATCCGTGTTTGCACTGGTAGGACGGCCGCAATCGTTGCGGGTTGCTGTGGCCACATTGAAAAATGGAGGCGCAATGGCCCATCGTTTATGCCCGACTTGTGGCAAGTGGCCCCCATGCTTCGCCACCCGGGAAACTTGACCAGATAGCCCCCAGACGGCAGAGGCCCATTTTCGGGCCTTTGCCGAAAACCTTTTCCAGGTGAATCCCATGCCGCCGAAATCCCCCACTCTCACAACCTATGTCGACAAGGCCCGCGGGGTCTGGTACGTCAACGTCTATTGGTCGGCTGACAAGGCCAACGGGCGGCCCGCTACCCGGAAACGAATAAGCCTTGGCATTCCCACCAACGGGGACCCGTCTGAGGCGCTGCAATTCTTTCGAGAATCCGTTCTGCCTGTTTTGAACGATGAATGTGACGCTGTAGCGGCGGCGTCGGTCAAAAAGCCCCCTGGACGAAAGCAAGGCCCATTGTTGCGTGATTTGGCGATGTGGTACCTGGACACCCACCTACCCTATATCGGATCGGCGAAGAAAACAACGGAGCGCTACACGTCGTCACTTTGGGACTTTATCGGGTTTTGCTCCACGCGCCATGTGAGTCGGGCGGGGCAATTGAGCACGCGGATCGTTGAAGAATGGCAGATGCACCAATGCACCGTGAAGGGTCGCAGCGGCCCCAGCCGGGATGAAGTGTTGCACGTTCGGCGGTGGCTGTCCGTCTGCCAGGACCATGGCGAAATGGAAGAATTACCCAATATCAAGTGGACCATACCCAGGAAGAAGAAGGGCGTGAAGAACAAGGCCCACGAACGCGACGTCATTGATCCGTGGCTTCAAGGTCTCTGTGCCTGGCGTCCCCTGGTAGGCCTCGTGGCGCGTTGGGTGGACGCTACCGGGTGGCGTATTGGCGATACGCTGGACCTCAGAATAGGCGAAATTGACTTGCTCCGGAACATCATAGACCGCATGCAGATCAAGACCAGTAGCCAACTCCCCTACCCGGTCACACCGGCGTTACACGCCCTTATTCAAGAGGCATTGGCCCGGCATACGGACCCGAAACCCGCCGATCACCTCTTTTTGAACCACAATCGGCACCCCTGGACGTACCCCCAAATCTACCGAGTGCTACAGAATTACCACAACCCGAAGCAACATTGGGCGGGGCCCGTGGTGACCTTTCGAGACCTCCGCAAGTCTTTCGGGACGCACCTGGCAATGGAGGGTTGCCCCCCCAACGTGTTAAAGGAGCTCATGGGGCACAGTGATATCACGATGACCTTGACCTACTACGTCGAAGTTGACTTGGGCCGAATGGCCGAATGGAGCGTGCGTCATACGTCGCCAGGAACACATGAAAAAAAATAGTTGTGTCAGCGCGTGTCAGCGGACCATTTCACCCAATGCCACATTGGCCGATAGTAGAATCCTGTTCGGGGCACCATTCACTCTTCGACGATTCGTGAGATTTCTCCGTCGCGAAGTTGGAAGGTCCACGACGCCGTCCCCGTATCGGGGGTCTCCACGGCGGTTACCCGTCCACCGTTTGCCGGTAGGGAATGCTTTTCACCGACGTAGAGATGAATCCCCGCCGTAAAACATCCCTCGACCTTGGTATCGGAGACTGGATTGGATGGGCTCACGCTATACTCCTCCACGAGCTGTCGCTGCAGTTCGGTGAGTTCTGCCCGCAATTCTCCTGCCTCTTTGTGGTAGCGCTCGACCCAGAGGTTGCGTTTTTGCAGGAGCGTCAGCATCCGCTTTATAAAGGGTGTTCCCACCCGCTGCATGACGGGGTCGGAAGCACCACGCTGGCGGGCCGCCCGAATCAACTGGGCCAGGGTGGTCTGGCTTGTTCCATCGGCCTGTGCCCGCTCTAACAGGGACTTTCGTGTCGCATCCCGTGACAACTGGTCTTGCAGGAGGCCCACTTGGGCATCCAGCGACTCCAATTCGGTGCGCCAGGCCTTCCGCGCCTCATGAAAGCGTAAAATCGCCCCGGACAACACGCCCTCCGAATCGTTTCTGGCCGACGCCGTATGCAGGGCCACCAAATCGGCCCATTCCTGGTCGAGCTCGACGGGAAAATCGCCCTCGATCTTAAGTTGGGCCAATTCGCGGGACACCTCATTCAATACCGACTGCACAGATCGCTCGGCGATCATTTTGGCCGAAACGCCCCTATCCCCTCGCTTTCGAAATTCCGCCAATCGCTCGGTAAGGTTTTGCGTCAACAGGTGAACCCCGGTCAGCATTCGGATGAGGAACGCCCGACGGCGTTTCAGTCCATCGGCGGCGAGGAGTTCCTTTCGGGACTCGCTGCCACTGCATATGTACATGAGCGCCGTCATCGCATAGTGCTCCGCCTCTTCCTGTTGCACAGACATGAGCTGATGGATGTGATCGATACGGTTGCGCAGCCGGATTGCCGAACGGCTGAGAAGGCGCGCCTCCTTGGGAACAATCTCGCCGTAGTCTTCGCAGCCAAGCTCGCTACGCAGGATAATATCCAATGGCTGGTGATCGGTCTGCGAGAAATTGGGCGACTTGAGGAGGGTCGTTACGTGACATTCTCCACCGTAGAGTCCCCCATCGACGCGAATGCGGGGGGCCAGATAACGTCCCAGTCTTGCACGCTCATCGATGCGGATTTGCGTGCCCGCATAAACCAGGTCGGGACCATCGGCGATGCCCGCGCGGATACGTCCCAATTTGGCGACGACACCCGCACGATTTACAATGCCCCGGGCGCGGATGTTGCCCGTTTGCGATATGACCAGCCCGGACACATTACCGTGAACTTCGATATGGCCTCGGACAAGCAACTTTCCCAGCACATAACCACTCACGTAGCAGGCGTCGCCTTCCACCACCACGGCGGTGCCATCGGGTATATCACCAATCACTTTCAGTCCGCCCCCGTGCCGTAAGACCGGGCCGCGAAACTCGATGGGCAACCCGCCGAAGGCCGCGATGGTTCGCCGGGTAGCTTCGAGGATGCTGGTCTCCGTGGCCACCCCGACGTGCTTGAGGACCGCAGGCAATCCCCGGACGGGTTGGGTCACTTCGCGCCGGGAAGTAATGTCTCGCATGTGGGGAGCAATGAGCTCTAGTGGCCGCTGGAACTGATTCCTGTTTTTGGTGCGCTGAATCAGCTCGTAAACGAAGAAAATAAAGTCGAGTTCGTCCCGAGCGAGGAGGCCGGGACCACTCTTTTCCAGACGTTCCAGGACCGAGCGAAGCAGGGGTTGCTGACGGGCACCATTGGTCAGAATTCCAGGTTCACTCTTGTCACTGGTCCACTGCGCCACCTTCGCGGGAAGGGTCTCGTAGTCGGAAAGCATGTTTGGCATATCCATGTACGAGGCATACCACGCCTGACACAAGGCAAGGTCTTCTAACGTAAGTGCCAGGAGCCGATCCGTATCGGCGTCTACCACATATTTGACCAATGTTTCGCTCATAGGTCCCTCCCCTGCAACTATACCCCAGATTGGCCCTGGTCCGCATCCTGAATACCCCCAACCGAGGTGCCCTGAAACGCGTCGGTCAGGCCTGATTTTTGCCCACTCTCCCGGCACCGTGCTATACTCATCGCCTTGCGCTTGATTCCTTCCCCATATTCTACCCTGCACGATGGTTGTGCCTGAACGGGAAGGGAAGAGCCGCAGTAACCGAAGCTATCTTGTACGCTGGATTGTCCCAACCGTTTTCGCGCGCGGCGGGCCCCCAAACGGGGTAAAAGGCGCGACGAAGGAATTCCCATGGCACTGAGTATCGGCATCGTTGGCCTCCCCAATGTTGGTAAAAGCACGACCTTCAACGCCCTCACGAAGGCGCAAAATGCCGAAGCGGCAAACTATCCCTTCTGCACCATCGAGCCCAACAAAGCCATCGTGCCCGTGCCGGACAAACGGATTGACAGTCTCGTAGAAATCGTAAAGCCCCAGCGCGTCCAGTATGCCACGGTGGAGTTCGTCGATATCGCGGGCCTCGTCAAGGGCGCGAGCACGGGTGAAGGCCTGGGTAACCAGTTTCTGGGCAACATCCGCGAAACCTCGGCTATTGTCCATGTGGTCCGCTGCTTCGAAGACGAGAACATCATTCACGTCAACGCCAAGCCCGATCCCAAAGACGATATTGAGACCATCCAGACCGAACTCCTCCTTGCGGACCTTCAGCAGCTCGAAAAGAAAGTCGACAAGCTTCGGAAGCAGGTACGCACGGACAAGAAGCTTCAACCCCAGCTCGACATTGCCGAATCCCTGGCGAAGCATTTTGAAGCGGCCAATCCGGCAAGCTCCTTTCCCGATCGGGAAAGCGACGCCTACCAGTTGCTCGAGCAAGAAATGAAATTCATCACGGGGAAAAAGGTCATCTATGCGGCCAACGTGGATGAAGATGGACTCAGCGAAGACAATCCCTACGTGGCCGTGGTCCGCGAAATCGCCGTCCGAGAGAATGCCGAAGTCGTGAAGATTTGCGCGAAGATGGAAGAAGAAATGGTCGACATGAGCGACGAAGAGCGGCAGGAATTCCTGGCCGACCTCGGCGCAGAAGAGAGCGGCCTCGATCAGGTCATCCACAAGGGATTCCATGCCCTTGGACTCATTGCCTACTTCACGGCCGGCGTGAAAGAAGTTCGTGCCTGGACCATCCATGACGGTGACACGGCCCCCCAGGCGGCCGGTGTCATCCACACCGACTTCGAACGGGGATTTATCCGCGCGGAAGTCACCGCCTTTGACGCCTACGTCCAGCACAAGGGCGAAGCCGGCGCGAAGGCTGCAGGTGTCATGCGCGTGGAAGGCAAGGAATACATCGTGAAAGATGGCGACGTGATGCACTTCCGCTTTAACGTGTAGGCGGCCAGGGGGAGGTCAACCCCTCCCGCCCTGGTGGACGACGTGGATTGGGTGGACAAGTCACTATCAATTTCCACGGCGCACGCGGTGCCTATGCTGTCCACTTCGTCCGCCTGGTCTATTCTCCTCCCCGACGGGCATGTTGCCTCCCGAGTGGGGCAGCGTTTTCCTTGTGCCACGC
>CAXBPH010000302.1:0-8437 GCA_963977445.1 uncultured bacterium
CCTCGGTCGTCGTGATGGCGCCCAATTCCAGCGTAATGTCGCAGTGCTCACCCGGCTCCAGGTGACGCAAGAGTCCCGCCGCTTCGTCGACTGCTTTGCCCTGAACGCCACAATTGCAGGGCTCGAGTCCAACGACATAGTCTTGCTCGCCCAACATTTTCCACTCGGTAAATCGGGGCAATGCGGCCTGGTTATAGCGCACATAGGCCCCGAAGCCGTTGCCCCGTGCGAAGCCATCATTTACGATACCCGCTTTCACAAAGCCGTCGGCGTCGGCCACCATGTCGTGAAAATAGACTTTCTCCGCATAATTGTGGGTGGGGCCGTGAAACTGGTTCCATTCCGATGCGCCATCCCGGGCGGTGTCATCCCGTGGGGCGACCTGACGGCTCGGCGAAATGAGCTCCGACCCCGCGTCAACCACAGGCCAACCCAGGTTGCAGTGATAGAGGAGCATGTAGGGCTGGGTCGAAAAACCTTCATTGGTGATGCGATCTTCAATCCAGAAGCGCTTCTCGCCCAACTTGGTGTGAACCCGCCGCGTCAGCGTGAGATTTTCGTGAAAGAGGGCCGTCTGTCGCATGGTGCCTTCCACCGAAATGATATAGTCGTCGCCCTGCCATTCCTGGGTGATCTTCAGGTTTCGGGCAGGCGTGTTGTTGATACGTCCGTGAAGGCCATTGCCCGTCAGTTCACTGCCCTCTTCCGGGGCACCCACGTTGTTGAGTCCGCAGGTCGTGACCATACCGCCGAAATAACTCCGAAGCCAGCGGATTCCCTCGGCTTCATAATATTGTGGTGCCACGTCGCCCGTCGTTGAGCGCCATCCCATGGCCTGTCCGTTGTAGGAGGCCGCCGCAATATCGAGGCACCGGTCAAGGAGTACGGTAACTTCGAGTCCGGAACCGGTTGTCAGGATGGCTGCTCGTCCGGGGCGCTCATTGCCGTCGTCCAACTGAACGATGCGTACGCCAGCAATCTGGTCCATATTGCCCACACGACGACGTAAATCATTGACCGAATACTCTTTTCCATATATTTTCATAGCGCTTCTCTCCGCGTTAAACTACCTGTCAGGCCCTGATATTCGCACAGAGCCCATCCCTTGATGCAAGCAGAACGGGTAACGACGTTCCCAGGGATCCGATTTGGGCCAAAAGCCGGGAAGGGGGCTGGTCGATTCTAAGCAGTGATGGCATAGCGGCTTAGCCGGTTTAGCTGCCGACAGGGGCTTTTTCTCGCTATGTGCGGGGTACGTGGCATTATCTGATAGGTGCGCGGCGCGTCCGTTACCCGTGCGCTGCGGTAAGCCACCACCACGAAAGGACTTGCCAATGAAGATTCCAGGCCGTATAATGGGCGTCATCAACATTTCATAATATTCATGCTTATGTGGTCTAAATTCACGAAGACAGGAAGGAGGGTTCACGCCCGTGACTATGACGAAGCGCGAACTTGTAATTCGGGTAGCCAACAAACTTGGTATGACTCAGAGCGACGTGTCAAAAATTATCGAGGGTACATTCGATACCATTTCGCACTCACTCGCTGGCGGGGAACGCTGGGAATTGCGCGACTTTGGTGTCTTTGAGGTGAAGACCAGGGCGTCTCGCATCGGTCGGAACCCCCGGACCGGTGATCAGGTTCCCGTGCCCGAACGGCGGGTCGTTACCTTTCGGCCCGGTAAGCGTATGAAAGAACTCGTTGCCGGTGGTGAAGGGGAATCCCTTGACGATTCCATGGTCCCTGATAACGATCTCAGTATTTCACCCCCCGCGCCCCAAAGCTACACACCGCCTGCGTCTGATTCCGAGACGTTCTAAGGACTCCCATGCCTATCGTGCTTGCCGCCGACACAAGCACCGCGACCAATAGCGTCGCCCTGTGTCGAGACGAAATTATCCTCGCCGAGTCTGTTGTCCAGGGGGGACGACAACACTCCGAGCGCCTGATTCCGACCATTGACTGGCTGCTTGGGGAAGCCGGACTCGGCCTGAGCGAAATTGACCTGCTGGCCATCTCCACCGGGCCCGGAAGTTTTACCGGGTTGCGAATCGGGGCGGCGACCTGGAAAGGTCTTGCCCTGGCCAACCATCTCCCCCTGATTGGCGTGCCCACACTGGACGCCATGACTCGCCTGAGCGCTTTTCCGCCCCGTGGCTACCTCGCTGTTGTGCTCGATGCCCGTATGAAGGAAGTCTTTGCCGCCGTGTACCGCTATGTCGACGGGGCCCGGGAATGCGTGATCGCCCCCTGTGTCTGCCCGCCGACGAGACTGATGGACCAGATTGAAGCGCTCCCTGATTTTTCCGCGGCCGACCTCGGGCTGGTTGGTGATGGTGCGATCCTCTATCACGAAACTTTCCACCAGCGTTGGGAAGGGGCAACAATCGCCGAATCGGGCGCCCCTCGGGCCAGTGCGGTCGCCCAGGAAGCGTTGGCCCTTCGTCGCGCTGGCGTGGAAGACGATGCCGCCCTGGTGTCCCCAATATACCTCCGAAAATCACAGGCCGAAATTAATCGGGATAAAAAGTTGGCCTTGGCAGACTCCTGAGTGGCCAATGGATAAGGGACAGGCGCCAATGGAAAATCCCCCCCCCATCGCGATAGATGCAGACCAGCTTCGCTTTGAATTACTCAGCAAAGACGATCTGCCTCAGATACGCCCCCTCGAAAACGAAGCCTATCCCGACCCGTGGACCCAGGGCATGTTTCTCCAGGAAATCAGCAACGGGACCTCCCATTTCTATCTCGCTTTTTACGAAGACGAACTCGTCGCCTACGGCGGTTTCTGGCTTATCCTCGATGAGGTCCATATCACCAAGGTTACGGTGGCCCATGCCCGGCGTCGAGCCGGATTGGGCGCGGCGTTCATGGGATTTCTGGAGCGTCTGGGCCGAAAGCTGGGCGGTACGGTGGTTCGCCTGGAAGTGCGGGAGAGCAATCTGGCAGCCCGCACCCTGTACGAGCGGGCCGGATACGAGGAAATTGGAATTCGAAAGCGATATTACGCGGCGACGGGGGAAGATGCCATTGTCATGGCCAAACTTTTGGAGCCCTTGGACGAGAGCACCCCGTCGTAGTTGGAATGTAAATCACTCAATTGCGGTGTGACGTAAAAATGTCTATACTGGCGGGATGTCGGTAGCGTGGGCATCGTGCTTTGCTTACCGACTGGCTGGCTGGCGGGAATTTATCTTGCTTGGAAAAGGGCATTGAGCGCACCATTGGGCAAAAAACTTCGATCTATACCGCTGGGGGGACTGGGGACGGGTTCCGTCGTGCTTTGTAATGACGGGCGATTCCGGAATCTGACGATTAACAATAATCGGACCATGGGGCAAGAGATTCCCCTGGCACCCCATAGTTTTCTGGCGGTGCGGGGCGCCGCCAAGGGCCAAACCTACCTGCGTCGTCTCCAATTGCCCTGCGAAGGCCATTCAGAGCGTCATTTATTGCCCGAAGGCGCGTTGCAATTTCGTGGTGACTATCCCCAGGCCGATCTGCACGTATCGGAAGAGCAAAGCCCTCTCGACATTACCTTCGGGGCCTATGCGCCCGTCATTCCCTATGACTATGAAGCGTCTGCCCTGCCGCTCATCGTCGTGGCCGTGCAGTTAGAGAATTTAACGGACGATAGCCTCGACGTATCCGCCGTCTTGAACTGGCAGAATACGTGTGGAGAAGCAGGCGAAGAACGACGGGCTAGCCCTGGACCTATTGCGCGCCATTTACTCATCGCAGAGGAAGACTGGGAAGAGGCCAAGGGTAACATGGGGGGGGACAACGAGCGCCGACTGCGGGCATCCACCGGCAAGGTGAAGCAGGAGCAGGAGCGGAAGTTTATCCGGGGAGAAATCGCGCCCAACGCCCTGCGCTTCGGCGAAGACGACGACATCAACCAGAATGAAGATGGCCAATATTGCGTGGCGGTCCGCTGGCACCCCAGTGCCCGGTTTACGAGCCGTGTGTGGGACCCCGAGTGCGCGGAAGAATCTGAACAATTCTGGGAGCAGTTGTCCCGGAACGGTGAGTTCAGCAGTGATCGTGCAGAAGGGCCCACGGCCCGTTGCGGTGCCTTGTGCAGTCAGCTGACCCTGGGTGCTGGTGAGCGTGGTGTCGTTGAGTTCGTTATCAGCTGGTATAGCCCGCGCTATGTGATGGATGGCGTCAACGGGGGAAACTTCTATACCAATGGAAGCACCGATGTCCTGGCCGTTGCGCAGACGGGCTTCCGAAACCGTGCCTACTACCAGGCTTCTGTTTCCGCGTGGCGACACCGGATTTCCAATGGTGAATACCCCAAGGAACTGGCCCGGGTGGTGGTCGAGAGTCTCGGGGTACTCAGTACCAACACTGTGCACAACAAGAACGGATCCTTCGGCACCTTTCAGGGTTATGGTGATCCCCGGGTCAACACCGTGCGTGATCGCTGGTTTGATACCTTCGCCTGTCTCATGCTTTTTCCACGTCTGGAAAGTGAGACCCTGGAGCGTAATATTATGGCAGCCCTCCTCGAAGATGAGGCTGTATTTATCGCCAGTGAGGGTGTGGGTGTGCTGGGTGCGCCCGAGTATGTCGGGGTGGGGGCGGGTCAGGTGGAGGTGGGCGCAAACCTGGTGGCCTGCGCCTATCGAAACTATCTTCGTTCCGGCAATTTGTCTGCCATTTCAAAGTTGGCTCCCCAAATCGAGCGCATCATGGCCCACCTGCTCACACAAGACAAGGATATCGACGGCTTTCCCGATATTTATCAGGAAGCCCCCGATCTCGATGGGCCCTTTGCCTCGGGGCTGAATGTCATCACGGCGGGCCTGTGGCTGGTCGCGTTGAAGTGCTGTGAAGTCCTTGCGTCGACCAAACGCATGACCGCCTCCGCCGTCTATGGAAGCGCCCTGAAGCGGGCGACGGATAATTTTGAACGGTATTTCTGGAACGAGGAGCACGGCTACTACACCCTCTATCCACGAGAAGGGAAAACTTCCGTCGAAGAGACGGCGCTCAACAGCGGGTGTCATGTGGGACAGCTCATGGTCGTCTGGATGGCAGACGTCCTGGGCTTCGATTCTCTCCTGCCCCCGAAGCGTATTAAACGGGTCCTGGAAGCCCTGGAGTCCCACAACCGGGTTCCTGGCGGCCTCTGCACCCTTTCCTGGCCCGCAGGTGGTGCCCCGGAGAAAAAGTATGTGCCCCCGGTCAACAGCATCTACAGCGTGATTCCCTATGTTTGTGTGCGCATCCACCGGGAGACACTGGAAGGGGTGTACACCGATATCGCACCGCTGCTGGCGGGCAGTCGTTCCGGTGTTAGTGGCGGGACAGGGGAAGTAAATCACATTAGTCAATTGGCTTTGTGGTATGTGCTCGTCGCCTCACGGGTGGTGGCAATGCGTTTGGGAGAAAAGCGAATGCTGCTCCGACCCGACGAGCGCCACATCGCGGCTTCCAAAGTACATACGCTCCTTACGCCCCGGGGACTGGGACAGGTGCGGCTGCAACTTTCGACGGAGGATGTTTTTCGTTGCGAGGTCGGTTTTGAAATGGATGTACCCGTCGAATTGACGTCCATCTATCTCTATCTCGACGATGATCCCGGGCGCATTGTAGGAACGTTTGAGCGCGATGGTGGTCAGACGCCCCTCGAATTATCGGTAGAGCCGAATCCTGCCGGCGGCGTCGTGGTACAGATTCGTCTTGGGGTCAAGACCTCGACGACGAATTTTGAGCTTCAATTGAAGACAGAGACGCCACCCGCTGAGGAGCCTGGCAAAAAACAATGGTTTCCGAAGTGGGGTCGGCGAGACCGTGCTTGATAGCCAGCCGGTGGAAGGTTCGCAGGCTTTCCGACTCTCGGCTGAGCAGGCTGTAGTGTAAGATCGGATTTGTGCTGTGCGGCAACGTCAACAAGCTGAGATCAAGTCAACGGCTGTGGACCGATAGACGTGATCCGTCCAATTTCAATAGTGTAGAGTGGGATGACCCGATGGGTGCGCGCTCTCTCCAATAGAGCCGCGCTGCGTCACCCGAAAAATTGGTGAACAGGTGGAGTACGGAATGAGAATTGTTGGACTGACCGGGGGGACGGGCGCTGGAAAATCCAGTGCGGCGAGCCGATTCACGAGTCACGGTATCCCCGTCGTCGACGCCGACAAAATTGGCCATGCCCTCATAGAGCCGGGCGGCGCGGCGGTCAGCGATGTTCTTGCCGCATTCGGTGAGGGCATTGCCGCGTATGGTAAGATCGACAGAGGACGACTTGGCACGTTGGTATTTGGCAATGAAGCGGCGCTGCAACGGCTGAATCAGATTATGCAGCCCAGAATCGCCGCCGATATTGCCCGTCAATGTGCTGCCTTCGCCGAGGCAGATGCGTTGGCCTGTATCGTTGATGCCGCGCTCCTTGGAGATGGCGGTTCCCTCGAAGCGTGGATGGATGGATTGATTCTTATCAGTTCCCCCATCGCGGACCGTGTTGAACGGTTGGTGACCTATCGGGGTACCTCTCGTGAAGTCGCCGAGCAGCGAATCGCCGCCCAGGTAGATCCTGAGACGAAGCGTCACCTGGCAACGTGGGTTGTCGAAAATACGGGTAGCCTTGATGAGCTTCACCATAAAGTGGACGTCATCGCCGCTGCACTTTTATCAGAAGACGGGAGTATTGGTCATGCAGAATTGTGAGACTTGTGGAAGACTCATTAGCGCGCCGCGTGGTGTGACCCAATGCCTCGCCTGTCGGCAGGCCGCCCGTGCTCCCAAACCCGAAGTACTCCCCGAAACGCCGCTGGTGTCGGAAAGAGATATTCCAGACAAAGCGGCTCCGGAAGAGATTTCCTATAAACGGGACGAGTCCTGTGTGCGCTGTCGGAAACATCACGCCATGGTGGATTCAGAATTCTGTCTGGCCTGCCAACTGGAACTCTTGAGTCTATTGGGCGATGCCGCGCACGATATGTTCCAGACGCCACAACCCCCGCCTAAGCCGCCCGTTTCGAGTGCGGTGAGTCTGATGAACGATGTGGAAGAAAAACGAGACCGTACCGCGACCAGCCGCATCCGGGTCGTTGGCGCGGCGAAGTTAAAATGATTTCTTCGTAACGATGCCAGGCCAATCTTTACGATATTCCCCGATTATCGCTCCCGGAGTCCGACTCCCGGGACCCCATGTGCTATACTCTGCGACCAACCACAGAGGTAGATCATGAAGAAGAAAATTCAAGTATTGTTTGGGTTCGGAATCGGTGCATTGCTCATCTGGCTGCTTTTTCGAAACACGGATTGGCATGCGGTGGGTAACGCACTCATGAACGCAAACTGGTGGTGGCTGGCCCTGTCGTTTGCCCTCGTGTTTGTTACCTTTCTGACCCGGATAAAACGCTGGGGCTATATCGTTCGGACGGCTCAGCCGGTCTCATTTCGCGCCATGTACAGCGCGACACAGATCGGTTTTCTGGGTAATTTCACCTTGCCCGGACGCGTCGGAGAAGTGATTCGCGCCGTGGTGTTGTCCCGCCTGACAGGCCTCACCTTCAGTCGCTGCTTTGCCTTCGTCGCACTCGATCGCTTGACGGATCTCTTTGGATTAATCGCCGTCATGCTCATTGCGGCTACATTTTTTCATCCCACCGCGCCGATTGTACTGGAAGAGCTCAGCGAGCCCATTCCTGCCGACGCGATTCGACTCGGCGCAGAGGCAACGATTGCGGTCGTCCTGGTGATTGTTGCTGCATTCGTCACCCTCTATTGCCGGAAAAACTTCGCACTCTGGGTCGTATCGAGCACGATAGGCCGGGTATCCAAGGGGCTTTCCGCGCGACTGGAGGAAATGCTTTCCCAGTTCGCCGACGGTATGCATGTCTTCAAGTCTGTCGGCGATATGAGTCGTGCCATCGTGTGGTCGCTGATAACGTGGGGCATAGGCACGCTCTGCTATTTTTGCGTGCTGCAGGCATTCTCCATTGAAGCCCCCTGGTACACTGCGGTAATCGTCATGGCTTTCCTCGCCGTGGCTATCAGCATACCCAGCACACCCGGATTCGTCGGCCCATTCCACGTGGCCATTGTCGGTGCCGTGCTCGTTGTCGCGCCAGAGACGGATCGGGATGTGGCCAAGGCGGCCGCTCTCCTCGCCCATCTGGTCAACACCTTGCCCGTCTGGTTAACCGGTGGCATCTGCCTCTATACCGAAAAACTGGGGCTCCTCGAGCTGCGACGGCAGAGCGAACACGTGGAAGAGGTGAGTGGATCGGAAGACGCTGCGCCGGCAGAAGGGTAGCTGTCCGCTCCCAACGTGAGAAATGCCCCAGGCAACGACAAGGGGGTACGCTACCCGGGGCACCTTGCGATTTAGAACTACGGCAGTAGGGGCTGTTGATTTACTCAACGCCGCCTACCGCACGGAATGAAAGCGCGTTGCCGTCATCTCCGCGTTCGGGGTCTT
>CAXBPH010000303.1:0-8419 GCA_963977445.1 uncultured bacterium
CAGGGCAAACGTCGGCCATCAGGGTCCCCACGCACGAACCGGCCTTGAGGTCCCAGAGTGGAAACCACGACTTCGGGCTATCTGCTATGCCCAACGCACCCCTGCGAATTGACGATGCCGGATCCCGCGGCACGAATGAAGTGCTCTTCACGGGTTCCAGAAGGCCAATCGGACTATCCGTGCCGCGGGATCCCGCAACGAGGGGTCAGGGACGGTAACGAGATGGTCGGGTGTTGCTTGGTGTGTGGGTTGAGGCGGTGATGCCGGATGGCGGGTTCGTGCGTATGTATGGGATGGAGCCGGGCGAACGTTGGCCATCAGGGTCCCCACGCACGAACCGGCCGTGAGGTCTCAGAGTGGAAACTACGACTCCGGGCTATCTTCCATGCCCAACGCACTCCTGCGAATTCACCATGCCGGATCCCGCGGCACGACTACACTTTTCTCTTCTCGATCACAGCGCGCATAGACGTCAATCGTGATGAAGTTACTGCATGGTCGTCTACCACACGTGCAGCACCTGTTTCGATTTCTGACTGATCGGAAACACGCATTCGGTAGCGGATCTGCACGCCGCGCGGGTCTTGGTCAATAAACCCGAGAATCTGGACTATCTCGACGCCACCCTCGCGTGTTTTGAAGGTGTAGGTCGCGGGTAGCTTCCCCTTGGCGCTCAGATAGACCGGGTTGCCGGGCTTACCGAATTCAAAGGCGTCGTGGTTCAGCGTGCCGTCCGTCCCCACGGTGCCCCAGGTTGCATTGGACTCCGGGTTTACGATGAGGTCCATACCGATGAGCCCGCGAATCTCTTCCTGAAGACCGCCGCCCGCGTCGATGCCATGGGCCGCCATCCACGCGAGGGCCTCTTCGGTGCCGTCGAAATCGGGTGGGGTATGCAAGGTGCCCGTGTCGAAGTCGATGAGGCAGTTCTCGTCCGAATGATGCACCGTAATTTCCACGACTGGGCCGAGGGCGTGCTCACTGGGTGCCGCGTCGCTTTTCCGGTCGCCGCCCTGGATGGCGGCGGCGATGTTATCCGCCGTGGCCTTATCGAAATTGCCCTGGAACATGATGGCGTTATTTATGGGTGCCACAACGACTGGTGCGGAAGCGACCTGATCGTTGATGACGATAGCCAGTGTCCGCCCGATACCGGCCTTGGTCATGTTAAAAAATCGCGCGGCGCCGTCCTCGGTAAGGCGTAGCAGTACGACGAAATCATCACCGGTACGACTGGGCTCGGCCGTGACTTGAGCCACGTGGTCGCCGGTGACATACGCGAAGTCCTCGACCCACAGGTCGGGTGAATCGGGATTCGGTTTGCAGCCATCGAACCAGGGCAGGGCGCTTGCCTCATCGTGTTCGCCCTCGACGATGAATTCTGTTTGATGCATGTCGCGCACGCCGAAAGAGGATACTTGCCGTGAAGTGTAGGCGGTATCGTCCCCATCAAAAACCACCAATCGGAAGTCATCTTCCCGAGGGGTATGGGTAACGACGACATGGGCCTTACCTTCTTTTTCGAAGAAATCGTTGAAGGCCGCGCCAGATTCGCTTCCCTCGACCTTAAATTTGACACCCAAGTCGCTTTCTTCGGGGACGGGGGAGACTTCGATGAAGAATCGTCGCTTTACGCCAGATTTGTCAGATGAAGAGCCGCCCATCTTCCGCACGAACCCCTCGGGCGGACCCGGTAACGGTGCCCCGTCCGGGGCCCATACGCTGGAGACCGTGTACCCGTCCGGCTGTCCCACACTGGCGATGCGGGCCTCGACGCCCGATGAAAAGGTGAGTTGGTCCACCACCACGGTTGACTCCGCACGGGTTACGTGAAGGGTAGAGAGCGCAGCCGTCAACAAGGCTCCGACAAGGGCGAATCCCAAGGCCGCCCGACGGGTAAGCCGTGTGCGTTTGCGGGCTTCGTCCAATACCGCCAGCAGCCGCCCCTCCAGGTGGCTCTTTTTCGCCATGGTAATGGCGGCAGCCGAAGTCAGCGTGCCCGCGCGAAGGCTTCGGGCGACGTCGAGGAGAACCTCGGCATACTCGGCGGGCCGCTCACCTGCGGCGAGGACAAGGTCGTCGCAGGCGTGTTCTCGCTCGATGCGTAGCCGGCGGAGGGCGAGCCATGCGAAGGGGTTGAACCAGTGGAGGGACACCGCCAGATGGGCCAGGGCGTGGGTGAGGCAATCACGCCGTTTGACGTGGGCGAGTTCGTGGAGGAGGACGGCGCGGCGTTTTTCATCGCTCCACGTTTCCGCGTCGGCGGGGAGGAATACGACTGGGCGAAAAAGTCCCGCCGCCATGGGCATGGTCCCGGCTGGCGCACGCAAGAGACGGACAGGGCCGCGCAACTCGAGGGCGTGGGCGAGCTCCTGCGTCAATCGGGGCAGCGTGTCGCTTGCAAAGGGCGTGGCATGTCGGCTCATGCGGCGAAGTACGCCCAGTCCGGCGAGCAGGGGGAAGATTATCAAAAGGAATAGGGTCAACCAGATTGCCAGGCCCCAGAAGGCCAGCCTATTGTGGCCGTCGGGCAGGGGTGCGGACATTCTCGCCACGGCGCGTTCTGGACCTGTCTGCATTAGTGGGTCTGTTGTGGAATCAAGGGGCGCTGGAGCGCTGTCGGGAGCGACGTGCACCGGCTGGCCCATCGGGTGCTTTGCGGCGGGTAAGAAAACCCGCCCTCCTGCTTCGGCGTCAACATCGAGACCTTGGTCCGGGTCGGCGGCGGGCTGCGGCGTGACAACTTCGGCCGCCGGGAGGATGGGCAGTTGCCAGGTCGGTACGAGCAGGGAAACGAGGGGTAGAAAAAAGAGTCCGCCCAAGGCCAGCAGGTGGACCAGATGGCGTGCCGAAGCTGTGCTCCGTCGCATCGCGAGAACGGCCATACTGGCGAAAGCCATCAGGACGATGCCCTTGAGCCCTCCATCCGCCAGGAGCGCCAGTGCCTGCGCCGCGAAACCTGTTCCTAATTCATTTTGGATCGACGTCCACATAATCAGCGGTCCCCTTTCTTCGCCTTCTCGATGAGCCGGGAAAGGTGATCCAATTCCTCATCGCTGAGCGTGCCGCCGTCCATTTCAATGAGGGACGCTGCCGCCTGGGAGGTGGAGCCGTTGAAGAAGGTGGTCACGAGGCGCTGCAACACCGAGCGTTGGGCTTTTTTTCGCGCGACCACCGGCTGGTAGAGAAATTTCTTGCCCGATTTCTTACGCTCTGCGTGGCCTTTTTCTTCGAGGTTGTTGAGGATGGCCCGGACCGCCGAATAACTCGGTGGGTCGTCCAGTGCCTCCAGGACCTCGGAGACACTGGCCTGCCCCAGGTCGTAAAGTGCCTCCATGATTTGCTGTTCCCGACGCCCGAGGTCGAGAGGAGTCTTTTCTTTCATCGTGCCGCAGCCCTTTTGGTGTTGCGCCGCATGATTGCGACGTTCATGTGCTAAGCATATAGCACTTAAGAGGGCATGTCAATAGAAATGCTATTTTCTTAGCACTTGGGCGTTGCTTGGCTAACCCAGGGAAAATTATGGGGAACGGGGCGTGGGTCAGGCGGTTTGAAGTTGACTTGCTGGGGCCAAGCTTTTAAGGTAATCGAGATTGGGGCATGTCGTTCAAACAGGGAGTGCACGGGTGAAAAAGGAATACGGGTTTTATGGGGCAGTGGGGCTGGTTTCCCTTTTTCCGCTCTGGGTGGCGTTGAACATCCCCTGGGACTTGAATGACGACGCCTACATCACGCTGAACTACGCCAAGAATCTCGCGGCCGGGCGGGGTTTTGTTTATAACCATGGCCCGGCGTCCCTGGGAACGACAACACCCCTGTTGACGCTTCTTCTGTCGGGGTTCTGTTGGCTCTTTCCCGCGATTCGATTGGATGGTGCCGCGCTCGTGTTTTCTGCGGTCTGCTGGTCAAGTCTACCCTGGCTCTTGGCGGTGTACCGGGATGCCTGGCGGCTCTCCCGCCCCGAGGCCCTGATTCTGGGTATGGTGCTTTGTGGCTTCGGAAACTACTACGGTCTCGGAATGGAGGCCTACCTCTTCGGCGCGCTCCTCCTGGGAACGTGTACCCTCGTGTTGGCGGGGCGCTATGGTTGGGCCGGTGTGGCTATGGGCTTCCTCGTTCTTACACGGGGCGAAGGTATCTTGCTTGCCCCCGTCGTTGTGGTAATGCTGGTGGGTCGGGGCTGGCGGGTGGAAAGCGGGGGCGTGCGGTCGGCGTTGGTTCCCATCGCGCTGCTGGCCGTGGGCGGTGCACTGGTGGTTCTTCCCTGGATGGCCTATGCCTTTGTGACCTTTGGCCGGGTGCTGCCGGACACGTTGGGCGCGAAATTGGCCCAGAGCGCCTTGGGGGCGCCCGGTTTCGGTGCACAGATGCTGGTCCGGGTGACGGAATGGGGGAGCTATCTACCCGGGGCACCCTGGTTGACCTGGGTTTATCACGCTATCGCCCTGCTCGGGCTGTGGCGTATGGTGCGGACATCCCATCCCTTGCTGGTGCCAATCGTCTGGGCGGTAAGTTATGGGGAGGCCTATGCCCTGCTCGGCGTGCCCTATTACTGGTGGTATGACCTGCCACTCTATAACGCCTGGCTCCTTTGCGTGGCCATGGGGCTGGCGTGTATTTACGCATGGGCGGGACAAAAGGGGAACGATGGGAATCGGGCGGGTGCGTGCACCGGCGCGCTTGTCGTAGCCGTTGTGGTGTGTTGTATGTTTGCCCAAACCGTGGTCTGGAGCCGCTCCACCGAGGGCTATCCCAAAGCCCAAACCTATCGGGACGTGAGTGATTGGATTGCCATGAATGCATCTCCCGATGCCACCATTGCGACGGGAGAGGTGGGGTACCTCGGCTACTATTTGCCAAATCCGATAATCGACCTCGCTGGCCTTACGTCCCCGGAATATATCGATACCATTCGTGAGAATAAGCGGGAGACCTTGTTGTGGATATCTTTGCCCGATTTTTATGTTGCCCTGGACCATGAGCAGCCCTGGATGGCAATCCACGATACGCCCGAGTTTCGTGCGACTTTTGAGAAGGTTGCCGTATTTCCGGCCCCAAGCCCCTGGGAGCGATGTCTGATTTTCAAGCTGCGTCCGCCTGGGGCGGAGGCAACGGAGGGTGAGGGCGTTTTGCGGGACCGATTGCCTCTGGAAACGGGACGTCCCGGGCGGTGGAATCGGAGTGAACCCGACGTGCCCGGTGCACTCACCGCCGAGCAGCGCGCAGCCATGGAAGCGCTGGATGCCATCGGCTATCTTTCGGGGTCCACGCCAGCTTCGGCGCAGACTGGCGTCGTATACTGGGACGAGGCCCGCGCCGCCGAGGGCTATAACCTCTACACCTCTGGACACGATACGGGCGCAACACTCCTGTCCATGTCGGGAGAGGTGGTCCATACCTGGTCCCACCCCTTCGACCCAAATTGGCTGATAGATGGAAAGCCCGTGCGGGAAGAGCACCCGGGGCTGCCCTTCTGGCGACGGGCCTATCTGTTACCCGACGGGGACCTGCTGGCACTTTTTGAAGGCCTGGGCATCGTTTGCCTGGATCGGAACTCCCAAGTGCGCTGGGTGCAACTGAATCGGGCCCATCACGCCGTGGATGTGCAGGCGTCGGGGGAACTCTATACCCTCACCTTTGCGGCGCGGATGATACCCGAGCTCCACGACACGAAGCCGATTCGTGATGACTATGTGACGGTGTTGAATCCAGCGGGTGAGGAGCTGCGCCGTGTTTCCCTTTGGGCGTGCTTTGAGGGGAGCCCCTTCGAGTCACTGGTACACGACCGGCGTCAACGCCATGGAGATATTTTTCACACCAATTCCATCTACGTGCTTCGGGGGGATGAGGGGGTGACCCACCCGGAATTCAGGGCTGGTCGCGTGCTGGTTTCCATATTTTATCTCGACACCATTGCCCTCCTGGATCTCGACGTGGAACGGGTTGTCTGGGCAAAACAGGGCCCCTATCGGTTCCAGCACGACGCGAAGTTATTGCCCGGCGGCTCGCTCCTGCTCTTCGACAACAATGGCTTGGGCGGGGCGTCCAGGGTGTTGGAGTTTGACGTCGAGGAAATGGCCCTGCGCTGGCAGTACCCGAAAGATAGCGCGCGGACCCTTTACTCGCCCACCTGCAGCACGGCCTACCGATTGTCCAACGGGAATACTTTGATGACGGAATCGGACAATGGCCGCGCATTGGAGGTGACGCCAGCGGGAGAAATTGTATGGGAATTCCGAAATCCCAACCGTGCGGGGGAGGAGGACGAGTTCGTTGCCACGCTGTTTGATGTGCAGCGTATTCCATCGGCAGACGTAGAAAATTGGCTGCGTCCACGTGGAGAAGAGGTAGTTGAGTGAGAAAGGAGAATAGCCAATTGAAACGCACCGATAGTCAGGTGTTTCAACTTGTGAAGGCGGCCCCAATTTCCTTGATTAGTCCCTGCTTATCCCCGTTTCACTACCCAAGGTATGGAGCCCCGCCCGTTTAATTTTCGATTCACAGCAAAGCTTTAATCCCGTACGTACACACATTAATTCAGGCAAACGAAAATGCCCCCAAATGGATGGGGGCTTGAAGCATACGAGGTTCGGTGTGGTTGGGCTATTTCATTTGTTCTATTTCCAGCGACTTTAAGAGTTTATTCAATTGCGCGCGCTTGAAGAGCTTGGTAATTGCCGCTTCTTCGACAAGTTCGGGCTTCTTCGCCTTCACAATCCACTCCAACCGCTTGCCTTTGTTTTTTTCTTTCTTAATTTTGGTTTTCAACTTGCCTTCGAATTCCTTCTTGACCGGGTCAAGCTGGTCTTCTGTCAGTTCCTGTTTGAATTTGAACTTCACCAGTATGTGTTCTGCCATCGGTCGTACTCCTTGAAAAAAACAGTTGACGTGGGTCGTCCCCCACACGTAGCTACAGTACCACACTTTGAGAGGAAATACGAGGGCTGGCACACCGGTAATACGATAGAAAAAAAGACGGCTATCGACACCGTGTCGATAGCCGTACCGGTAGATTTACACGCACTTAGTGTTTTGGTATTTTTACCTTTAGTGCTTTGAGCTTGTCTTCGATCAGCGCCAGGATTTCTTTCTTGCGCTTTTCGGTATTGGCTTCCACACGGACCACCAGTTTGGGGGAGGTGTTGGAGGCCCGGAGCAGTCCCCAGCCATCGGGGAACTCAATGCGGGCACCATCGATGGTGACCACGTCAAGACCGAGGTCTTTCTGGAAGTATTCGCGGGCTTCGGCGACGACATCGAACTTGCGGCTGTCTTCGCAATCATACTCGAGTTCCGGCGTAATAGGCAGGACGGGGATGTTTTTGAAGTGGGCACTGAGAGGCTTGCGTCCCGCAGCGAGGATTTCGAGCAGGCGGGCACCGGAATAGATGGCGTCGTCGAATCCATACCAGCGATGTTTGAAGAAGATGTGTCCACTCATTTCACCGGCCAGCTGGGCGTGAAATTCCTTCAACGCGGCCTTGAGGTGGGAGTGACCGGTGCGCCACATGATGGCCTTGCCACCCTTTTTCTCGATGTGGGCATACATGCTTCGGCTACATTTTACTTCACCGATAATGGTGGAGCCGGGCTTGTCTTTCAGGATCTGCTCGGCGAAGACGGACACCAGACGGTCGCCCCAGAGGGGATTGCCCAGTTCGTCACAGCCACCCAGACGGTCCACGTCGCCGTCAAATCCAATGCCGAGATCGGCCTTGTGTTTTTTGACGGCCTTCATGAGGTCTTGCAGATTGGCTTCTTTGGTGGGGTCGGCATGGTGGTTGGGGAAATTGCCATCGACTTCGCAATAAAGGGGGATGACTTCGCAACCGAGCTTTTCATAGAGGGGCACGGCAACCACGCCGCCCACGCCATTGGCGGCATCGACAACGACTTTGAGCTTGCGCTTGAGTTTGATGCCTTTGACGATACGGGCGACATACTTGGGCACCAGATCCATGCGGGTGATGGTGGTGGTCTTGTTTACCTCGGGGAACTTGCCGGCTTCGGCAATGGTGCGAAGCTTCTGGATGTCCTTGCCGTAGATGGTGGTCTTGCCCACACCCACCTTGAGGCCGTTGTATTCCTTGGGGTTGTGGCTGGCCGTCAGCATGAGGCCACCATCCACCTTGAGGGTATTGAGGGCAAAATAAAGCACCGGGCTCGGCACTTCACCAATGTCGATGACATTGATGCCACAGGAGACCAGGCCGTCGATGAGGGCGCGGGCATAGGCCTTACCCGTCAGGCGGCCATCGCGACCAACGACGACCGTATTGTGTTTACGTTTGCCGCGCATATAGGCGGCGTAGGCTTTGCCCAACGTCTCATAGGTCGTTTCATCGAGGTCCTTACCGGCGATACCCCGGATGTCGTACTCCCGAAAGATTTCTGGATTCAGCTTCATGCGGCACTTCCC
>CAXBPH010000304.1:0-8388 GCA_963977445.1 uncultured bacterium
TCAACGCACGAACCCGTCAGGCTCGTTGATACTCGCCTTTTGGGGATCGCGCGGCCCGCCCACAAAGGTGCAGTTCTAAGTTTGTGGGCATATATCGTGGGCTGTGGCGATCATGTATACTGCTGGTCTATTACTTTTTAAAGCGCGGCGACAGTAGTTGTTGTACAACTCAGAAGAATTTGGGGAACAGATTAGCGTGGAAGAAAAGACTGATAAACTCAATGCTCCTGAATCAGATGGGATGTCACCTGAGTCTCATGAGGTCCCAAAAAATCAATCGTTACTCTTGCGTCTAAAGCGATTTTTCGAACTCGCAAGCGGTACCGTTATTGGTATTGTCCTTGGTTTTTCTGTCTTTGTTGTATTTTGGCTGCAATTTGATAATAGCTCAGTCGTAAGTGTGGTCCGCCATACTCTGCCTTGGATCGGGGGCTTGTTTCTTGCACTCGTCTTAGTTGCGATACTCGGTAGATTCGCATATTGGTGGTATATGTCGGGAGTGACCACTGAGCCCGTTCGTCAATTGCTTCGGACCTTCGAAGAATTGTCTCGAAATCCTGACAAGGTAAGCGACACAGCCTACTTGCGAACAAGGCTCATTTCCTCAGCAGCTCCATCAATACGCGCATGTATTGCGTTTCTAAGCTTCCATTCTGCTTTCGCGGCGGCCCTCGCAATGGCGGGGTCGGTCGCAATAATTTCTACATTCGCGGTACAGTACCTTCAGGTGGATCGCTTGACAGAACAAAACAAGTTGATTCGTATGCAGGCAGAACTTGCAGAGATTGATCAACGTTATACGTATGAAATGGATCAGGCACAGGGTGACTACAGGGAAATAGTTGAAATACTATCAGATTCTAAGGCCTCCTCGCAGAGTCAGGCATATGCAATAAATAAAATACCAACAGTGATGAGAATGTCTGTCACGCGATCAGATGGTATTGATCAGAGTGCTTCGGAGGATGGGGAAGAAGAATATAAGATCAAGTTGAAGACGGAGTACCCCAATGTCACAAGGCTTCGCGATCGCCTCAAAACCTACCTCCTGGACGATAGAGAGTTGTCATTGCTGGAACAAAGCGGGCTCTTGAGAAAATACGGGGGCCGTGACGAAATACCCCATGCTGAGGCTATGAGGGCGACTGTTTCACTCAACGTAGTCAGTCAAGCATTGGCTAGCACTTTGCACCAGCTAGGCCCCACGGATGGCGAGTCAGCGTCGGAGGTAAACTCCCTTTGGAATCGTAAGTCCGGTAGTGATTTGCCCTTGTGCGAACTCCGGCAAGTAGCTGACAACTCACTGGGCCAAGAGGCTATTGATCTCAGACATATTGAGTTAACTGGTGCACAGTTGCCTGGAGTTGACCTAAGTAGCTCCAATATGCAAAGGGAGAGAGTGCTCCATGGCAACTTAAAGGGGGCATTATTTGTGAGGTCTGACTTGCGGGAAGCAAATTTCGATGGGACTGACTTGCGTGGTGCGATTATGGTCGCAGCCAGAATGTCTGGCGCTTCTTTCTCTAATGTGAAACTGCAAGGCGCGTTCATGCCTGACGCGGTCATGCAGAATGTAATGCTGGGCGGAGCGGATTTGCGTGGTGCAAATCTGAATGACTCATCAATTCAAGGTTCGAGCCTTGACGGTTCGGATCTGAAGGGGGCTATCTTAGATAATGTAGATATGAGGGGTGCTAGCTTTCGAGGCGTTGACCTACAGGGAGTACACATTTATGAAAGTAATCTGCGTGGAGTCGAGTTGTTGGCGGCGAATATGAGGGGCGCATTTCTCTCAGCTGTTGATCTCGCTGGCGCAAATCTCCTGCATGCTACTCTTGGTGGAGGGCCGCTGAGAGGCGTATTAAAGGAGTGTGGAGTTGGCCCTTCGTATGAATTCACGAGCTTCGATCCTTCCAAATCTACAGATGGGCAAATGTTTGAGTTGCCGCCAACGCTCTTGACGGTATCGAACGTAGATGTCTCTTCATTGATGGCACCCTACAGTCGGGTAGTCCTAAAGTTTTCTGACGTTGCCGAGTACAAAGCTTCATTCGAGGAAAACAGGAATAGAATAGAATCTACAAATAATAGGTCTCTGGTAAAGTTTCTAAAAGACTCGATTAATGCGCCCCGGCGAGGCCGAGTTGGGAGCCGAGCTGAGAAAGGAGCGTTCTCGTCTTGTTGGTATGACCTCGATGACCGTGAAACACTCGAGAGGCTGTTCGGAAAGGAACATGTAGCTGTTGAATCTGTTTATTTTACCTTATTCGATGAAAACATGTATGCCCATTTTGACGGGTTAAGTACGAATGCTCATACCAAGTCACTACTTCTAGATGTGCTGGATGCAATGCCGGTCGAGTCGGAAAAAGCGCGGAAGAATATGGAAAGAGTTCGAGAGGGACTTGAAAGAGCGATAGTCTTGACAAATGAAGAGGTGCGGAAGAGGTACGAAGAATCTTTTGCTGATTGGCTCGTTGAGTATTGATTTGCCAATAGATTGAATTCTCAAGGTGCAGATTACTACCTTTACGAAACTGGCGAGATTTTGTTGAGACAGATTATGGCTCCAAAAAACTTGCCGATATTCCCATTATGTGAATCCGTCTTTTTTTAGACGATATTCTTACCATCGCGACTCGAGGCGCTCAACGCACGAACCCGTCAGGCTCGTTGATACTCGCCTTTTGGGGATCGCGCGGCACGTCAGGTGCCTGCAGTTACTTTTTTAATTTCCGTGCTCCTCGCCCGTAAAGGATAAAAATTTCGTATGAACCAGAGAGCTTATGGCAGCCAATATGAGGTAATCCTGGTCTAGACCCCGTCAGTCGCCATCGCCACTCAGTAGGCCGCCAATAATACCGCCACCAATACCCGCGACGCCCTTCGACTCGCCCTTGTTACTGCGGGAGGCCACGACGATTCGGTCGGCCAGGCGCGAGAAGGGGAGGGTCTGCAAGTAGACTTTGCCGGGCCCCGTCAGGGTTGCCAGGAAGAGGCCTTCACCGCCGAAGAGGGCATTCTTGAAGCCCCCGGCCATCTGAATGTTGTAGTCCACCGAACTTTGGAAGGCCGCCACGCAGCCCGTGTCCACCCGGAGTTTTTCGCCCGGTGCCAAATCCTTTTCGATGACCGTGCCGCCGATGTGGACGAAGGCGAGTCCATCTCCCTGGAGGCGCTGGAGGATGAAGCCTTCGCCGCCGAAGAGGCCCGCACCAATACGCTTGGTGAAGGCCACGTTTACTTCAATACCTTCGGCGGCACAGAGGAAGGCGTCTTTCTGGCAGAGGAACTCGCCACCAAACTGGCGGAGATCCAGCGGCACAATACGACCGGGATAGGGTGCGGCGAAGGTCACGTGACTCTTGCCCGACCCGTTGTGCATGAAGGAGGTGATGAAGAAACTTTCGCCCGTCACCATGCGCTTCAGCCCCTTGAAAAGGCCGCCGCCGGTGGAGGTTTGCATCTCAATGCCCTGCTCCATATAGAGCATGGCGCCGGCTTCCGCTCGGACGGCTTCGCCGGGATCCAGTTCGATTTCCACCGCCTGCATATCGTCGCCAAAGATTCGATAATCTATTTCGTGAGCCATTCTTGGTACTCCCCTGGTTCAATCCGTGGGCCTTGTGGGCCGCACTTGTCATCGAGTTCGTAGAATTCGCTTGAAAATGTACGTGAATCAGGGTGTTTTGCACAAGTTGACCCCCACTTCGGTTGGGAAAGGGCGTGGTAAACTGGTAGATTATAAACAGGCCATTCCGGTGATTTGGGTGGTGTGTGCCACCCGGGAAGGCGGAAAACCTGTTGGAGTTCTATCTATGGCAGTCGATGTAGAAGAAATAAAAAAGCGTGTGGCCCTGCAGGTGCCTCTGGTGCGTCGCTTGCGCCGTGCCATGGAAGAGGTCCTGGTGGGGCAGCACTATATGGTGGAGCGCATGCTGATAGGGCTCTTCTCCAATGGCCACGTCCTGTTGGAAGGCGTACCGGGACTGGCGAAGACGACGGCCGTCACAGCCCTGGCCCGCGCGCTGGACTGTGGGTTCAGTCGCATCCAGTTTACGCCCGATCTATTGCCTGCCGATTTGCTGGGCACCCAAATCTACAATCCCAAGACCGGAGAGTTCACGGTTCGCCAGGGGCCGGTGTTCAGCAACATCATTCTCGCCGACGAAATTAATCGGGCACCCGCCAAGGTGCAGAGTGCCCTGCTGGAGGTGATGCAGGAGCGCCAGGTTACCATCGGCGACGAAACCTTTTTTGTGCAGGAACCCTTTATGGTGCTTGCGACGCAGAACCCCCTGGAGCACGAGGGCACCTATCCGTTACCCGAGGCCCAGATAGACCGCTTCATGCTCAAAGTGAAGATCACCTATCCCACCCGGGAAGAAGAGCGGGCCATCATGGATCGGGTCGATTTACTCCACCGTCGGGAATTGTCCGCTGTGGTGACCCGTGCGGAAGTGCTGGAAGCGCGGGAGGTGGTCAATGACATTTACGTTGACCCCAAGGCGAAAGATTACATCGTCGACATCATTCACGCGACCCGGAAGCCCGAAGCCTATGGGATGGCCATCAGCCATCTCATCGAATATGGTGCATCGCCCCGGGCGACCCTCTATTTGCAGCAGGGCGCGCGGGCCATGGCCTTTCTGCAGGGGGAAGGCAATGTCTTTCCCCACGATGTGAAACAGATCGCCATGGATGTATTGCGGCACCGCGTGAAAGAGAGCTACGAGGCCGAGGCCGAAGGCATCACGCCCGAGCACATCATCAAGCAGATTCTGGAAACGGTCCCCGTACCGTAGTAGCAGTTTCCCGATAGCCATCGGGTTGAGGAACGTATGGACGGCACCACCATTCCCGCGTCAGTTATGGCGCAGATACAGCGCATCCGAATCCGGACACAGCGCGTGGTGAACGACGTACTTTCGGGGGAATACGAAAGCGTCTTTAAGGGCCATGGCATGGTCTTTAAGGAAGTGCGCGAATATGTTCCCGGTGATGATATCCGTGCGATCGACTGGAATGTGACGGCCCGTACGGGGCATCCCCATGTGAAAGTGATGATCGAAGAACGGGAGCAGACGGTCATGCTGGTGGTCGACGCCAGCGCTTCGGGTCATTTCGGGAGTGGCGTGCGTTTGAAGAGTCAACTCATGGCCGAGCTAGGGGCCGTGTTGGCCTATGCCGCCATAAAAAACAACGACCGCGTGGGGCTGCTTATTTTTACCGAAGAGGTCGAGCTCTTTGTGCGGCCCCAGAAAGGGCGCAGCCATGTGCTTCGCGTTATTCGGGAAATCCTGTGCCACACGCCCCGTCGATCAGGAACGAATATTTCCGTCGCACTCGATTATCTGAATCAGGTGGTTAAGCGACACGCGGTGGTCTTCGTCATCTCCGATTTTATGGATGGGGGCTATGAGAAAGCCCTCCGGGTGACCCGTCGGAAGCACGACACCATCGCGATTGCTATCGACGACGAGCGTGAATCGGTATTGCCCGATGCGGGCGTCATTGCCATTCGTGATGGGGAGACAGGCGAGGAAACGATTGTCGATACGAGCCAGTCTTTCCTGCGCGATGCCTATGCCGAAGCCGCTCGTCGGCGCCATGGCGCGCGTCGTACCCTGCTGGAGCGCCTCCGGGTCGATCTCATTACACTCAATATGACCGATGACTATGTCCTGGCGCTCCATCGTTTTTTTCGTATGCGGGAACGGCGGCTGCGGGCATGACGTCTTACCGGGCATCCAACATGGGCCGGGGCGAATCCCATCGTCTCTGGTGGGTCGTGCTCCTCTGTTGTTTGAGCGGGATGGCCCTTGCCGATGGGGGCGCGGTCGACGTGACGGGCGAAATGGTGCCGGAGACCATTCCCTATCATCACGTTGCCCACTATGTAATTCAGGTGAGCGTACCTGCCGGGCGCACCGTGGAGATAGGGCCCTGGCCGGATAGTTTTCCGGGGCTGGATATCCGGCGGGAAGCGCCCCAGACCGTTGAGCAATCCCAGGGCCGCCAGCGCCTGACCCAGAAATTTACCCTCATGCCCTACCGGGCTGGCAGCTATGGACTGCCGGAGATCCAGGTCCTCGTCGATGGCGTGGCCGCCACGTCGCTGGCTCCTGCCACGTTGGTGGTTCGCGAACTGACGCCCGAAGAAGAGGCGGCGGCCCAGCAATGGCAGCCCTTGTTGACCCTCACGGAGGCGGAGGCCGGACAAGGAGGCATTGGCGCGATAGCCCTGGGCTGCGGCATATTCGCCCTGATTGTTGTGGCGTTGGGGCTTTGGAATTGGCGAAAATCACGGGTCCTGGATGAAGACAGCACGGCGAGCGCGGAAGATAAGATTCAAAACCTCATCACCCGATTGGAACAACGTCGCATTACGGGCGAAGAATACTATCGCCTCCTCTCCATCATCCTGCGGGATTATGTGGGCGAGCGATTCGGAGTCAGTATTTACGAGCGGACCACGCCTGAGATCGAAACACTTTTCCGGGAAGGCGATTTACTTCCGGATGAGAAAATCGCCGAACTGCTGGCCCTGCTCCGGGCGGTCGAGGGCGTGAAGTATGCCCAACGACGGCCCACCATTTCTCAGATGACCGAAGAAGCCGAATGCGTCCGAAACTTCGTCGTAGCGACGGCCTTCGTTGCCGAACCAGAGCCCGAGAGGCAATCGGCATGATGGTAGCGTCATTTTTCTTCGATAGTCTTCGCCAACCCGTCTGGCTGTTGCTCCTGCCTGCATTGCTGGCGCTTCTGCTCTTTGAGTTGGGTCGTAGGCCCTCGGGCGCACTGATTATGTCCACGGGCTCTCTGTTGGGACAACTGACGGCACAGCGGCGCTCGTGGAGACGCCATCTACCTGCCGTGCTCCGATTTGCCGGACTGTGTTCCATCGTGATTGCCCTGGCCGGGCCATTGGATGGCTTTCGCGTCCGAACAGAGCGGGCCGATGTGGTGGATATCATGCTGTGTGTTGATGTGTCGAGCAGTATGAGCGAGCGGGATTTTCGCATTGGCATCGAAGAGGCCAATCGCCTGGATGTGACGAAAATTGCCGTCGATAACTTCATCAAGAATCGTAGGATCATTCCCGAGGGTCGTTTTGGTGTGGATCGGCTGGGCCTCATTCTCTATGCCGGTATTGCCTGGACCGCTTGTCCCCTGACCCTCGACTATGTGGTGTTGGAACACGAAATTGAGCGAGCCAGCCCGGCCTCCAATCGGGAGCGCCACAAGAATGGTACGGCCATTGGTTCGGCCATTGGACTGGCCGTGCGTCGATTGAGCAAGAGCGAGGCCCAATCCAAGGTCATTGTGTTGCTCACCGATGGCATGAACAATCGAAACGAACTCGACCCCATCACGGCGGCCCAGCTTGCCGCCGCCTATGACATCCGCATCTACACCTTGGGCGTAGGGCCCTTGCCCCAGGCCCAGCGCATGGGGCAAGTGGAAGCCGAAGCACGAACGGGCGGCGATTCAGTCGATGAGGCGAGTCTGAAGAAGATCGCCGAGATCAGTGGTGGTGCCTACTACCGCGCCACCGATACCGTATCGCTCCAGGAGGCGTACGATGCCATCAGCGCCCTGGAGGCGACGGATATCGAAGCGGGCGACGTGTATGAATACGAAGAGGCACACACGCCCTGGATAATCCTCGGGGCCTTATCCTTACTCGGCGCGATCTATAGCCGCCGGATCTGGTTTGAGGTGCTGCCATGATTGATTTTGCCGTGGCCGAAAAAGACCTGACATCGTTTCTCGTTTTGAGTGTCATCGCCCTTGTGGGATTGGGGTGGTCCCTGATTCACCTGGAAGGGCGTCACGCCGCACGACTTCGGCGTTTTGCCCAACCCGAAACCCTGAAACACCTGGTAACGGGTCATTCCGACCATGCGGGTCGGCCCATGAATGTTTTGGTGTTGTTGGCCATGGCCTTTCTCCTGCTCGCCCTCGCCGGGCCCCAGTGGGGCACCGATGGAAGTGTGCCGGGTCGCAGCAGTCGTGAAATCCTCTTTCTCCTCGACACGTCGGAAAGCATGAATGCGGCGAATCCCGCGCCCAATCGGCTGGACCGGGCCCGTCGTAAGATTACCGAACTACTCTTGCAGAATCCGGCCGACCGTTTCGGGCTCATAGCTTTTTCCGGGGGCGCGGCGCTGCAATGTCCCCTGACCACCGACCACGGCTATTTTAAGACCATCCTGCAGGCCGTCGATACGGATACCTTGTCTGCGGAGGGCACGGATATTGAGTCGGCTCTTCGGGAGGCGCTGGCCCAGTTTGCGGGGGAGGACCACCAGGAAGATCAGGCGGGTCGGGATGACCGGATTGCCATACTCATCAGTGACGGCGAAGACGTGACCGGCGCAGCCA
>CAXBPH010000305.1:0-8377 GCA_963977445.1 uncultured bacterium
CGAGGAGCCGGCCTTCTCATTCTATCTACGATATGCCGCCCCTCCGGGGCTAAAAGCGCTTCGACCGCCCTATTCTGCAACACGGCAAAAATTACGCTGCTTGAGCTAACCGTAGAAGAACTCGACGGAACGGCAGAGCCCGATGAGTTCTCACCGGCAGAGCCGGTAGATTAACTATGATTTTGGTGTTGGGCACGCGCCATCCAGCGGATTATTCAACGTGACAGCCGCCGAGCCTGTGGGACCTGTGGGACCTGTGGGACCTGTGGGACCTGTGGGACCTGTGGGACCTGTAGTCCCTGGAGTCCCCTCAGCCCGACGTCACATATCTTCGGGCCAATTCTTAAGGAATTCCATGGGCGAATCATACTCTATCGGGATTTCCGCCAAACCTTCTGACACCACACTTCGAAGGGTCCGCTCTCGTTTCACGGCGCGAATCACATAGATCTCACAGGCCGCTGGCCCATCTGACTGCTCCTGCACCATTTCGAAAAGATTGAAGTTTCGCGCACGAAACCAGTCGACTAACTTGGCCGCATCATCGCCCAACCCAATCGATTGAAGATCCCCCGGGGTTAGGGCCATCAGCAAGGTCCCCCCCGTTTGCAGGAGGCGGTGGGCTTCGTCCATAACCTCGCCCAGCGGTGCCGGTGCCGAATTCAGATCGCCCAGCACTACCCCGTCAAAATGATCCGTCCAGCGCGCTTCCAGCGGCCAGGTCATCTGCTGAAATGCTCCCCCGTCAACACACAGCTCCTTTTCACCGATACCAATGAATTCCTTCACCCCCCGACGGGAAAAATCATCCCGAAATTCGCCGAAGTCTCCCCCCACATCAAGCAACGATGACGCAGTGCAGGGTATGTGACAAAGAATCAGATTCTCCGAAACACCATCCCCCTCCGGCGGCACAGGGCTACTGAGTCCTGCTGCAACGGTCGCCAGAATCGTTTCTACCCGATGGCGGTAGGTATGTTTTTCCAACACCAGCCGGCGGGCCCCTTCGGAAAGGGCCTCACGAGCCGCCACATCACCGACATAGCCGTCGACGAGTTTCAGCAGGTGTTCGGGCGAATCATAGACGAGCAACTGTTTGCCCTCTTCGAAGAGTTCGAGCAGGCCATTCATCTCTGCCCCACGGTTGGTCAGCAGGGGCACCCCCATGGCCAGCGCCTCGAATATCCGCATGTTTAAATCGTTCACCGCCGAGTGATTGAAGGTGAGCTTACCCGAACAAATGGCCTGGGCATAATCCCGGTCGTGAACGCCCTTGTAGGCCCCCACCTCGTAGCGGGCGGCCACGGCCTCGAGGTGACGAATGCGCTCATCGTGCACGCCGGCCACCAGACTGCCCGCGAAAGACACATCACATACAGGCTCGTCAGCACACGGGGCGTGCAACTCCGGATCACACCCGAGGGGCAACCAGGACACCTGGCGGGAACCCGTCGCCCGAATTCGCGGTACGAAGGACTTCTGGGCCGCGAAGACGAAGTCATAGTGAAGGGCATCCATATAATCGACGGGACTCTGCCAGGTGTCGATACTCAAATAGACCTTAGGACAACTGAGGCCGGTCATATCGGGGCGGAGTGCCCGACCAAAATCGGAGATGGCAACGATCAGATCGGGAACCCATCCGGCAGGAAGCTCATCGACCAGACGGGTCGTCTGGGTAAGATCCACACGAATGTCATTGCGCCGGATGAGATCGGGCCTATCCGCGAGGCCGCACGTCACCAGGAATCCCCGGTCAAAATCGGGACCAACCGTCACCACATCGCCAAATTCCCGGAAGGCCTTCACATAGTGGGCGGTCCACGTAATGGGATTGGCGAGGGCGAGTATGCAGATATTCATAGAATCTCCAACGCCACAAAAAGCCGTGCAACTGCGGCAAGGTGCAACGTTAAGGGAAAAACGTGGCCTGTTTCAATCAAAGGAAACTTGGATGGCCCCGCAAGTCAGGCGCAGGAGACGCTCGGTGGCTTATCAGGGACAACAGGGACTGCGTAGTCGCAATTTGGAACTAGGCGCCTCGATTTGCCTGAAGGGGATGAAGAGAACGCAACGCAACTGTTAGTGTGCTGACCGTTCGAACTGATGAATAGAACCTACAATATCAACGAGCCACCTTGAATAACATTTCAAAACTAACATACACTTTCCATTACTAATATCATATTTTGCACATATACATATTAGCTCATGAATCAGGTCTATCAGCATCCGAACATCAAATAAAACACCGAACTTTCCGAATCGAGGGCGACAAGTGGTAGACGGTTTAGAAGGTGATCCGAAACGCCAAGCAAGTGACAGTATTCGCGGATACCAGTATCAAATGTGGCAAAGCGTACACGCTTGGCTCGAACTTGAAGAGAATGAACTCCTATTTCTCGAGGGCGCCGAGGATATTGACGTCGTGTCCGACGGCGAAGCGACCGCGGTCCAGGTCAAAGACACGCAGGCGAATGTGACGTTGCGCTCAAAGAGCGTGATTGACTCAATAGACAACTACTGGAAACTACGTCAAGACCATCCAAGTTCAACAATTCAGTTTCGATATATTACTACGGCTGGAATAGGAATAGAGCAGAAATCCCCTTTTGGCGAAGGAATCTCCGGATTGGGCCTCTGGCAAGAATGTGCCAAAGGCATCAAATCTCCAAAAGCTCTGAGGACCTTTCTTATAGCGGAGGATAAGCTTTGCCCCAAACTCCTTTCCTTTCTCAATAGTTCTAACGATACTCAATTGAGAGACCAGCTCATTGGTCCTATTACTTGGGAAATACTCTCTCCCGATTCAGATGCTGTCCAGACTGCCGTCAAACGAAAGCTCGCCAATTACGGATCGGGATTCTCAGTCTACCCCTCAAAATCAGAGGCAGTCGCTGACAAGATGCTTACCGAGGTGTTTGAGGTCGCCTCAAGAAAGCGAGGGCGCCACCTAACCCGTTACGATTTCATTACGCTATTCGAACTGGCCACAACTGAACCCAAAACGGCTGGTGAACTCCAAACTCTCAGGCGGTTGGCCGGTCAAGCGGGGATACAGCCAGCTCATCTAGATTCGGGTCTGGGATCTGTCATTCAACGCGGCATACCACACGAGGTTTCGGGTTTGCTCGTTCGATCTCAACTCCTGCAAGAGCTAGGCGACATACTGAGGCGGCGGTGTATTCTCTCGCTCAAGGGTTCTACTGGTATGGGTAAAACGACGCTGGCCAAGAATCTAGTCAAGGCTATCGGGGGCGAGTGCCTTTGGGTATCGCTAACCGACAAAAAAGAACAACAACTCAAGTATTTCTTGGACCAGGTTGGCTTTGAACTCGACACCTCTCCAGATATTCAATGTATTGTGCTTGACGATATGGATCTCGAACCCTCTGGCGCGCGGCTCATCGAGGATACGCTGGGCGGCCTTCTCTACACTGCGCAAGAACGAGGTACACTTGTAGTAGTTACCACCCACCGGGACTTTCCGGCACGCCTCAGTCGCTCACTGGCGATCACCCAAGAATCACAGTTCAACGTACTCGACCTAACAATTGACGAAATTTCGGAACTTGCGAAACTTCACGGTTGCCCTTGCATTGATTTTTCTCGGGCCTGGGCGGCCGTTATAGCGGCCCAAACGAGTGGTCATCCACAGCTTGTTCATGCGCGAATTGCGCGGCTGGAGGCAGAGCAGTGGCCTGATATATCGGAGAGTGAACTTTCGAGGCAGCCAGAGGAAATCATAGTCGAGCGTGCAGATACGCGCAGTATGCTTTTGAAGTATCTCTCGGACGACGCCATAGGCCTTTTATATCGATTAAGTGCTCTCGGCGGCATGTTCCGACGTGACCATGCTATTGCCATTGGTGAAATAGAGCCTCCGCTTTCAAATACAGCGCTTCGGTTCAACAGTTTGGTCGGTCCGTGGGTTGAGCCGGTAGGATCTCGCTATTTTCGCGTGTCACAACTTCTGAAGGACGCGGCTCCGTCTGATTGGTCCGCGGAAAAGTTGAAACAGTTCAGAATCTGCGCTGCTACACAGATCGCTAGTTGCGGAGATACATCACTAATAGAGACGAGTGAACTACTAATGCTGTCCTTCCTCACGGAAAGCTCAGACATTTTCGTACCAATCGTACACTCACTACTGAGTGCTGCGAACAGTCATTGGCCGCAAATAGCGACGGAACTATCGTGGGTCCTCTTTTTCGCGACCAAACCAGGCCAATTTCTGTTTCCAGAAGACTCCACCGCAAATCAGATGCTACGACATTTTCAATTCCGCGTCGCTGCCGAGGTGCAACCCGACGAGGGCACTCGAATTGTTGACCTCTGTGAGCAGGAGTTTTCTCTTGGCGATGACGTGAAGCAGTCTAAGTCGGATCGCCTAATGTTCGCCCTGAAAGTATGCATTTACTACCAAGTCCCAATCAGCGGTAGTAGATTCATTGCTTATCTTGATTTTATTGACCGGTTCAGGACGGAAGACCCCGAGTTAAACGACATCCTAACCAACAAAGCTGCGGATGGTGGCGAACCCCTGTCGACGAGCCTACCTTTCGCAGACCCAGTTGTAGGATTTTTCGCCATGGCCGTTCCTCGCTGTGACAAGGACGCATTCCTGAGTGAAATGTTTGAGTCACTTGCGTGCATTGACGAGGCTTTTCGAAACAGACTGCTGGGTGCGTTCTCGTCTCGTGCATGGCTGGCTAACCAAATGCTAAGTGCTGTCTGGCTCCATGAGGCCGAAAAGGAGTCCCCTGACTGGGACGCATGCTGCACACTCTATCGAGCAGTATTCAATCGAGCCGTTGAATGGAACTGCCCTGAGTTGATCGAGGCAGCTGCTCGGGCCAACTCAATAGTATTGGAAGAATACAAAAGAGATCCCCAAGCAGCTCTGGAGGAGTTAGACTCCGCAGCCCAAAAACTGGGAGAACCGTCGTATGTTATTGAAGACGGCCGGGCGACAACGCTTTTCCACCATGGACATACAGAAGAAAGCTTGGCGATCTGGTTGGAGATTCTTCCGAAATGGCAATCAACTCCCCCTGTTCTTGGTGGAGGCACCGCAATGTTCTCTTGTAGTAAGGCTGGTATCGCTGCGATGAAACTCGGTCGTTGGGAGAATGCGGAAACAATGTTTCTGGAAGGCTCTAGGCGCGCAACGAATGCAGGACAGGAGGACTACAATGCGGGTTTTCTTGCGGACGCTGCATATGCTTGCTGGAAGGCAGGCGACATAATTCGGACGCTTCAACTATTTGAAGAGTCTCTAAACATTCTAGAGAGAATACCAAACTTAAGGGAAGAAATCGGCACCTTCACTGTGTATAAATTTCTTGGTGCGACCATCCTATGGTGTACGCATAACGATGTCGCAAATTCAATGGACGGAATTCAAGAACCAGTGCCTGGGTGGTGCAGCAATCCTCGTCGCAATGAAGAAATCATGCACCTACCTTTTGCTCCGTTCGACTATTCGTGGCTAAATCTCGTGTCCCTAGAATACTCTGCGGACTCTGGAACAAGGTTGTACACTGCCAAAAGAAGTAAACTTGAAACTAGCCCTTATACAATTGCCAGATTTGGTTTTGCTGAACTATCTTTGCGACTCGACTTTCGTTGCAAATCGTTTGACAGTCTTCCCTGTGATATTGCCCGTCTCATGAATGAAAAAGTTGCAATACGAGAGCTACGTCTGAGCGGCAAGGACTCTACCCAAATACACGACATATTTTCCCCGAATATCAAGCGGGACTTGTCACAATTGCCTGACATGTCAGACGTCTTTGTCGCGGCGCTCCTAGTCGCGGTGTCAGAGGAGGCAAACGTCGAATTGTTGCTAGGTGAGTGGAAAACAAATTGCGAAGTCTCCGACCAAGGCAAATTGTTTGACCGCATCCTACAACTTGCCTCACTGACTTTGGCTAAGAGTTCGCACGAGATTCAGTCGACTATGTCTGATGAATCTTCTGAAAATTGTGCAAGGCTTCTTTCTGCTCTACGTATCTGTATGCTGGATGACGCGTCACCAGCCGTCATGCTGTGCGCGCAGGTTCAACTGACGGACTACTTCTCGCGGTCCATGTGGGCGATAGAGACGGCTGAAAGCCTCGCCGGACTGGTCACTGCCCAATGGCGCCGCATCTTGAAATGCGGGGCCGCTCTCAGGACGCCGCGACTAACAATCCCGGAAATAGAACGCGCATGCAATACCAATTGCGGTGGGTTCGCAAAAGCCGCTAAAGTTCTCCTGGCAGCATCAGACGCGGTGTCGATAAGACTATCAGCCGATCTACGCAACAATTTGGAGCAATTGGCCCAAGCGACGACTCACTAGTCGAGACCCGGCCAAAAGAAAATTCGGGGCTGTTGCACCCCAAGCCCCCCACAAAAAATCAAATTAAACACGAGCAGGCCTGTAAGCCGGGTTCTGTCTAGGGGTCGAAACCCCCGAGACGGCCATTCATCTGGGACCTATGTCACCATAGGCCTCAAGCTTCCTACCCGGGAGCAGCGCGGGCCACGCCAATGCTCCCCTATTTGGAATTGCTCCAGGTGGGGTTTAAAAAGCCGCCGTGTCACCACGACGCTGGTGCGCTCTTACCGCACCTTTTCAACCTTACCGGCCTTCCGAAGAAGACGTAGGCGGTGTGTTTTCTGTTCCACTTGCCGTCGGGTCACCCCGCCTTCGCGTTACGAAGCACCTCGCCCTATGGAGCCCGGACTTTCCTCCATATCCCCGAAGGGATACCGCGACCGTCCGGCCTGCTCGTGCGGGGTAGTATACCTCAGCGTCCGGGCTGGCTGAAAGCCAGGAGCCCTTCGTCCTTCACCTTTGGGTCAACTCTTGACGGAATTGACGTGCTCTAAGTAATACATGCTATGCTTGTGCTCTGCAGGCGCGCTGTGCGACCTCTTCACCGGTCGCTGGACCAGAATCCCACCTTTATCTCAGGAAATTTATGCCGGAAACGATTGCATACAGTGAAACGACCTTCACGGGGCTGGCTGTAAGTGACGGTGTCGTTTTCGCCCCTGCCGTGGTCCTCTCTTCCAAAGACCAGATCGCCATTCCCTGCTATCGCATCGACGCCGACACCATAGATTCGGAACATGCACGCCTGGATAACGCCCTCCAGATTGCTGCGGGCCAGATTCAGACCCTCATTGAAGAAGTAACCGAACGCATTGGCGCCGCCCAGGCGAATATCTTCATCGCGCAAAAAATGATGGTTGAAGACGCTGTCCTACGTTTGGAAATCGCCCAGACCATCAGCGATGAACGGCTGAATGCCGAAGCGGCACTGGAAAAGACCTTCGATGGCTACGAAAAATTGCTCCAGGAGGTCGACAATGAATACCTCAGCGAGCGGGCCTCGGATATTGGCGAACTGCGGCGCAGGCTACACGAAATCCTCTCTTCTTCCACGGCACGGACCGCAAGTGAAGTTGTCAACCATCTCATGGCCGAACCCCACATCATTGTAGCAACCGATCTCACCCCCAGTGAGACGGTCCAACTCAATGTGGAGAACACCCTGGGCTTCGTCACGGAACGTGGCGGCAAAGCCTCCCATGCGGCCATTCTGGCCCGCGCCATGGGTATTCCTGCTGTAAGTGGCGTCCCCCTGGTGGCCAAGACCATTCAGACCGGATATCCTGTCTTGCTCAACGGGGACACGGGCGATATCCTCGTTCACCCCACCGAGGAAACCCTGTCTTTTTATCCAGGCATTCGGCGGGCATCCCAGCAACGGGCTCGTCGGGTAGAGCCCATTGCGGGCTTCACGGTCATGGCCAATATCGGTCTGAGCTCGGAAGTGGAGCTCTGTGATGAAGTGGCCGCAGAGGGCGTGGGACTGTATCGTACAGAATTCGAATTCCTCGCTGCGGGCGAGCTATTGGATGAAGAGTCACAATATAAACGCTATTGCGCCCTGGTGGAGTCCCTTCACGGCAAGCCACTCTACGCCCGGATTCTGGATCTCGGCGGCGACAAGGATGCGCCCTTTCTCAAGCTGACAAAGGAAGATAATCCCGGACTTGGCTTTCGAGGAGCCCGCCTCTTGCTCGGACGGCCCGATCTCCTTGTTCCCCAGGCACGCGCCATGGCCCGGGCATCGGCCCACGGCCCCATCCACCTCATCTACCCCATGATTGTAGATGTGGATCAGTTCATCATCCTACGGGAACGTTTTCGTCAGGCAACGCAGGACTTGCCCAATCAAAACCTCCTCCATGGCGTCATGTTTGAGGTTCCTTCCGCGTGCCTGATGGCCACGGAACTCTTTGAAGTCGCGGACTTTGGCTCCGTAGGTACCAACGACCTCATTCAGTATCTGTTTGCCATCGACCGAAACAATGAACG
>CAXBPH010000306.1:0-8353 GCA_963977445.1 uncultured bacterium
CTCGTTGTCCGCAACAACACCTCCTTCTCCAGTTTCCGCGCGGGTATCTACTGGGAGCCGAGTACCAGTCTGACAGACGTGGAAAAGCCTATTTTTGAAAATTGCCTGGGGATACTAACACGTGGTGGCACCAGCACAACGGATACGGTACTTCGCAACATTGAGGTGGTTGCCATTCGGCCTATCTACTACCAAGACGCAACGTTTACAGCTGAAGATTCGATACTACGCTTTGTGACGAACGCTTCGGATGTTGCTCGAAATGCGGGTCTTGTCCTTAACGCTGGTTCCGAGGCGATACTGCGGCGCTGCCGTATCATCGGGGTGGAAGAAGCGTCTTCCGGATTTGCAGGCCCGGCATCTATCTGGGTTGCGGGTGAAGATGCGCTCCTGACCATGGAAGACTGCGCGGTGACTCAGGTGGGCGGTGGTCGTGTCACGCGCTATGGCGTCTACAGTGACAGCCGCGCTACCTTGTCCATCACCGGATGCCTCATCACCGGCAACGAGATCGGGCTTCATTTCCGGATCGTTCCCGGCCTCCAAACGATCACCAACAATGATTTTCACGGAAATCGCCGATACGCCATTAGCACGCCCGGGGCGGACGTCGTAAATGCCCGGGGAAACTGGTGGGGTTCGGTCACTGGTCCACGTCATACTTCGAATCCCGGGGGTATGGGCGATCCAGTTTCCGATTTTGTGGACTACGGCGATTTTGCCCAGTCCGATCCAGAGACCGGCGTAAACATTCTCGATCCGGCTCGAGGTCAAGAGGTGAACAATCTGGGCAGCGCACCTGCGCAAACAGGCGTGGAACTCTTGGGTTTTCGCGTGGCCCCCGGGCCACAGGAGGTGGCGCGGGTAGCCTTTGCACTTCAGGACGGAATCGCGGGTGCACCACGCTTCGATTGGACGAAGCTTAGCAATTTCCGGCTGGCATACGATGCCGATGGGGATGGTAACATCAGTGCCTCGGAAGCCGGTGGCACGGTGGGCGGCAGCGCGCTGGTTGACGCGCGCTTGGATGATCTGTCTGTGGTCTTCAACAACCCGTTCCAGTCTACGGCGAACTCCGCATTTGGATACATTCTTCTGGCCGATGCCCAAAATTTGTCTGGGCTCGACGGCTTTACGATCCGCATGAGCCCCGAAGACACAGTTGTGAACTCAGATATTTTCGCAGTTAGCGTGTCGGGCACTCGCCATGACTTCCTGGGTGCCCGAATTGGACTTTCCAATCCGCTCACGGGGCAGGAACCCGATGGGTTTGACGGATTGGCGAATAAGGATGGTGTGGAGTTGTTCGGGTTCCGCCTGTCAGGGCCGGATACGGCGGTAGAGTCGCTGGAATTGCGGCTGACCGACGTGACAGGGCTCACCCAAGACAAGATATCCGGCCTGGAGTTGGTGCTGGACGCAAACGCGAACGGTCACATAGAGACTAGTGAGACCAATCGACTCGCAGTGCCCGGACTAACGATGGGCGGGGGCACCGGCACGATCAGGATCGAGGGGATGCTTTCGTCAGGAAGTTACATTCTACGCTCCAATTTCGCACGCCTGAGTGGTGGTGACTCGGTAACCATTTCTCTTGCGCAGGAGGATGTCCACCCTGCCAATTCGTTGGTTGCAGTGGGCTTTACCACCCCCGCGCGACATCTGGTGGAGCTTGGCACGATCCTTTCTCCCTCACCACAGTTTGTTCCAGCAAGGGAAACAGCGCCTGGAGACGCCGCGCTCGAAGTCGGATTGGCAGGTTTCCAGTTGCGACCGTCGGGCCGTGCGATAGAAGGACTCCACTTGGAGTTAACGAATCTGCGGGGCATCAGTGCCGGCGACTGGAGCGCGTTGAACCTATATCACGATACGGATGCTTCCGGTACGCTCAGCGGGGGTGACGAAAATCTTGGTTCTGGAGCAGTATCCTCCGTGCCTTCTGGTTTGGCGGTGGATTTTGCTCAAAGCTTCGTCAGTAACGGCCATTATCTCATTACGGGACAGCTCGCGCATCGCGTGGCCGGCGACGAGTGGACAATGGAATTCAAGGGCAGCGGGGTAACCGTGCCTGCGGGAGACCAGGTCCTGGGGAACCTTCCGTCTGTTCGTTTTACCGTCGTAGGTGAGGCGGGGGAAAGCGACGCTGTATTGCCCGACGGCCAGAGCAGCCGCACGCGGTGGACTCTTGGCTATCGGAGTCCAAGTGGGCGACGTTCGGTGGGCGCGACCAATCAGGACGGTAGTATGGTTGTGCTCGGGTATGACACGGGGTCAGCCTGGGTATTTAATTCCGAGGACAATACGCCGCGCCTGGCCTTGACAGACCTCTACGACCAAGTTCGGTTTGTGGGCTTTACGAGTGACGATACCGAAGTGGTCACTGTAACCCGCGACGGCGCGGTAAACTTCTCGGATCTTGCAGACGGATCGCGCAGAAGTGCGCTGTTCAGCGACCTCCTCGTAACCTCCGCCGGGCTGTCACCCGATAGAAGCAAGCTGGTGGTGCTGACCGAAGGCAAGGTATTGCTTCTCGATATCGAAACCAAAGCCCGGCTCTGGGAATTTGTGCCGGGCGCTGCCCAGGCCGTGTCGGTATCATTTTCTCCAGTCGAGTCCAAGGTATTGATTGGCGCCACCGACAACAAGGCCTATTTGCTTGATTCTACGACAGGCGCGCAGATCCGTGTACTTTCCGGACACTTGCTCCCGGTTACCGCCGTGGCCTTCGCGGGGGATGGACAACGGATGTTCACTGGCAGCCCAGATGGTGTGATTCAAATCTGGAGCAACGAAGGTACGGCGGTACGCACCATCTCCACGCAAGGGCAGGCAAGTCAGGGCGCCGCGCTTTCCCCGAACGGGATTAGCCTTGCCGTGGTTACAGGCACCGACATTCAAAACGCCCAGCTCCGGCTTTACAACGTAAACACAGGCAATGAGCTCTGGGCAAAGAACCTGAACAATGAATCCCGAGGAAACTGGGGGACCAAGCTGGATTCGGTCAGCTTCAGCGGCGACAACCACTTTATTCTGGTGACGTCGCACAATGAGGACATTCAGGTCAATCAGGGCTATGCCGATGATCGCAGGTATACGAGCGAAGCAAGAAATGCGAGTTTCCGTGCCGTGGACGGCCAATATATCCACAGTTGGGGGGTTCGCGGACTGGTGTCCGAAATGCACAGTGCGCGTCCGCGCCTCGATGAGGAGGGCGACAGCATATTCATTGCCACGGACCGGGGCATGACACGGCTTCCCACTACCACGGAAACGCCTATTCACTGGTCGCCGCGAATACTGGACGAGAAAGGCTTCGACATTAGTGGCGACGGTTCCCGAATCGCCTGGATGGCCGACCGCAAACTTAATATCGATGTAGTAACTGTAGACGGTGGCTTTACACCGCTTATCGCCAGTCCGCTGGCAGGATTCGATCGCGATTACAATCAGATAACTATGTCACCCTCGGGCCGAATGGTGATCGCGGGAGACAGGCTTTTTTCAGCCTCGAACGGCGCGCTACTGGCTAACTACTCAATCACGGACAATGAATACAGCAGCGCATTCAGCGCCGACGAAGTGTTGTGGGGTTTCAATGTCCACGATCAGTCGACGAACAACAGCGCCGCGATATCGTGTCTGACGAACGATCCAAATGCCACCCTCCAGAAATTGGTGGACACCAATATTTCGAACCGCTGGTTCAAGCCCTTCAAGATCTTCTACACACCCGATCGTGAGCATGTCGCGGCGGTCTACGAAAATCGTGGCGTACAGTACTTCAACTACCAAAGCGAACTGGCGGAAGGCGACGGTTTGTACCGCTTCCCATTCGATCCGGCCTATCCGTCTGCCCGCGTCCGAGATGCAGCCGTCTCGCATGACGGTGCATTACTACTCATCGGGGGCGGCAATACCGTGGTGCTCTACGATGTTCTAACCGGACTGATTTTGCGCCAGTTCTATCCTCAACATTCCAATATCATTCGTTCGGAAGTGCTGTCGGTACAATTTTCGGATGACGACAACCAGATTATGATCGGATGGAACTACAATTACGTCGAGATCTATGAGCGCTCCCGGATTGCCGCACTGGATATCTCACCGGAATCACGGACTCTCGCCCAGGGGCAATCCCAGGCATTTCAAGTAAATGTCATTTTCGATGATAGCACGGCTGCGGACGTGACCCCAGGCCATGGCCCCAATTCGGCCACCTTGGAAGTCGTGCCCGCCAGCGCAGGCCAGATTGCCGGCAATTTGCTAACCGTCAGCACGGGCGCATCGGGTACCTTCGAAATCATCGCCTCCTACCGGGAGGCAGGGCGTGTTCTTACAACGAGCGCCACCATTACGGTGGGAGAAAGCAGGCCAGTGGCATTGCGCGGTGATCCCTCGTCGTTTACCACTGTTGTTGGTGTGAGCAAGAAAATTCGGTACCGGCTGCAGTACGACGACGGTTACGAAACGGACGTGACCGGTGACGTTGACTTGGATACAGAATCACCGAATGAGGTTCGTATTGAGGGCAATCGTGTTACGCCAACCATTCTCGCGAGTCTAGGGGAATATACGGTTACAGGTCGCTACACTGCGGCCAGCGTCGCCTTGGCGGCTGATACCATTGTCTCGGTGGTTGGAGCCGAGACCGATTGGGAACGCTTCGCTGTGACCGGCGGTGGCTATGTGGAGTCCGGCGCCTTCAGTCCTGATGACACCACCTTCGCCATCGGCTCCAGTTCTGGAGGGATAAGCCTGTACGACGTAGGCGTCTCGCCATCGCAGTATGTCCATAGAAAGACCTATATCGCCCACACCGCGCCGGTACGCTTCGTTTCATTCCTGGAAGATGGCACGTTACTAACCGCCGGTGAAGACGGGAAAATTGCGCTGTGGAATATCCGCGCAGTTGGGCGACCCGTCAAAACTTTCTATCACGATGGCGTGATAACTTGCGCGGCAATGGATCCGGCCAATCTCACGCAGTTGGCGGTTGGCGATGACGCTGGTCAAATTACGACCTACGATATCGATTCTGGATCGGAGATCTGGCAAGTTCAGGGCCACGCAGCAGCGGTGCATGCCCTGGCTATAAATGCGGATTTCGTCATTTCCGGCGGGGGCGATGCTGTCACGCGGATTAGAAAGCGGAGCGATGGCTCGGCTGAACGGACCCTGCATCTACACAGCGCGCCCGTTATCGGCGTCGGCTTCACGACCGCGCGCGATGCAGATTCACAGCGCAAAGACGTCGTGTATACCGTAAGCGCAGATCGCACTGCGGTCTTCCTAACTCTCGATAACTTCTCCGTCCTGCGACGGCTGGAATTTCCAGAAACACCTACCGCAGCCGCGACGCAGAATGGCTTTCTCTATATCTCTACCAAGAATCCGCCCGCAACATGGGTTTACAACGAAGACGGTCTTCTCTTGCGCTGGCTGGAGCATCAACCTAGTCAGGGCGAAGTTTCCACCATTCTCGTTGATCCCGTAGGCAAGCACCTCATTACCGGGCGCCGAGCCAGTATTGGCAGTGAAAATACCAGCGTCGACTGGTTCGGCCTACTGAGCCTGGCGATTCCATTCGACGTACTCCAACCCTTTGGCTCCGTGCAATTCTGGGAACTGGGACGGGGCGCGTACCGGGCATCTTTGGCGAACAGCTATCCCCTTCAGGATGCGAAGTTGATTTCCAACACCCGTGCTGTGACAGAGTCGGACAAGCGCATCGTAGACTGGACCTTCTCCGAGAGTGAACAGACGACCGGTGGCCGGCGCTTGCTTGAGACGGGTTATTTTGTAGACGACAGTTTCTCTAAGTTGGATCTTTCACGGGATGGCAGTCTCTTGGCGGCCCGTGTCGGACCCTCCATCTTCCTCTATCAGCCGGAGCCGGATTTGTTATGGAAGACCTTGCAAGTGCCGTCGCTGGCGGGTTCCTATGCGCTATCGCCCAGCGGATCCCGTATGGCCACCGCAGATTCCCGTGTACGCCTGTGGGATTTAGACAATCTTGCCCTTATCGGCGAGGAGACTCGGGTATCCAGTAGCCTGAGCTTCAAAAACGAAAGTCAATTTGTCGGCGTAGTTACCGGCCAAAAATTCCTGGGCATCTGGAATGATCGGAGTCAACTGACCTCCGGGGCTACTACCGACCGCTATCCCCTTTTGGTCAAGGCGAACGAAGAAGGAACACGATGCATCGTATTGTCTTATGAGGTTGAGTCGATTTTCATTCTGAATCGCTACATTTATTTCATCGAAGTCTACGACGTCAGTGATGAGACATTAGCTGACCCCGAATTGGGAGGTCCCGTGCTTGTCGGGCCGCCGCTGGAACTTTTCGCGACGGACTACGGCCTGGGTGACTTCTACTTCATTCCGGATTGGGCGCTGGGCCTCTCCCAGGACGGACTGCTTACACTCGCCGGACCAGGGGGTAACCGCGCGGCCCGTCTGCCCGCTGAAATGCGCTCCGTACGCCTCGTCAGCAACGCCGACTTCACCGTAATCCGGGAGTTCCTGCCCCAATCGGGACTGCCAGACTACAACGTAGGGGCAGCCCAGGCGAGCTTTTCTCTCGACAACAGCACGATGATGATCGCATGGAGGGAAGGCTATGCGGATATCTACAAACGGCTTGCGCCGTCCCAACTGGAAGTGGCCATCCTACGGGAGTCCACTGCAATGGGTGAAGCAGGGAAAGGAAAACTGGACGATCTAATTGTGCCGGTGAAGTCGGATATCCCCGTACCGGTTGTGGCGGGCCAACGCTACCGCGTGATAGCCAATGCTGTTTTCGAATCGGGGAGTCGTCAGAACGTCACCCTATCCACAGAGTTCTCAAGCGATGCCCCCGAATTCGCCTCCATGGAAGGCAATGTACTCATCGTTGACGCTGCGACATCAGTCGGAACCATGTTCGCAGTTACCGCAACGTATGCGGAGTTGGGCGGCGAACCTATCGTAAAGACGGCGCTCTTCGAAGTGGATTCGGAAGACTCAATCTATCACTCGGGTGACACCAACCGCGACCGCGCCTTTTCCGTCAGCGAACTTGTTCGAATGAACCAGCTGTACCTGGAAACGAATGCTCATGCGTACCACTGCGACCCCGTCGCCGGAGAGCTCGATGGATTCGATACCGGCATTGATACCGCGGGGCAATTTTGTCTGCCTCACAACGCCGACTACAGCCCCCAGGATTGGCGCTTGTCCATGACTGAGCTCATGCGGGTTACCCAGTTGTACCGTGGCACACCGGACCACACGTATTGCCCGAATGCGCAAGGGGAAGATGGATTCACCGTAGGTCGCTGCAATACGAAGCGCGGTCCCGGAACCGACCGCGATTTTAAAGTACCAACTCTCGATTCTTACTTGGGCGTTTCAGGGAGGCGTGGCGCAAACGGAATCGTACTTGATGTGACAGTAAGCTGGCGCTTCGCGAAGGATCAGCCGGTTGCCGCAGTTGGATACCGGAGCAATCTGCCCGTAGGTTGGCGCTATGGCGGTGGTGATAAAGGGACGATTCCTGCATTGCGGCCAATCGTCGGGCACGAGCGAACGGCTGATTTCATCTGGCAAAACGACTGGATCGATGCCGGGGTCTGCGCGGGCCAGTATACCTTCTCGCTGGAAGGCGGAGATTTCGTGAGCAGGGACTTGATTGAATCGTTGACAGGAGAACTACTCTACCGCCTTCCTTTTCCCGAGCAGGAGCTGCGAGCAGTGGTAGAGGCGTCGCAAGATCTGGATGGTGATGGTATACCGGACGATGTTGAAGGGGACAGCGACGTGGATGGTGATGGCATCCCGAACGTCATGGATCTTGACTCGGACGCCGACGGCCTATCCGATGAAGACGAATCGAAGGCGGGTTCGGATCCGTATGTAGCCGCGGCAACACAGGACGACGGGTCAATCAGCCTAGCCGGTACCGGCTTCGGCTTTTCCCGTGAAGCAATTGGAGATTATGTCGCTGGCTCGACGCTCGACATTCTCGTGCAAATGACGCTAGAAGGGCCCGGTGTTCTCACAGGACTCGGTTTGGAGGACACCTTGCCCGAGGGGTGGACGTTCGAAGGGCTCGTGGAAGGGACATTACCGGATATCGCACCCTCGACAGACGTCAATTTTGTCGAATTCGTTTGGAGCACACCTCCAAATGAGATCGAATTTAGTTATCGCGTAAATGTGCCCTTGGGACAGGACCAACCCGTAGAGATCACCGGAATCGGTATCTATCGCATTCGTGGCGTAAGTGGTGAGCAACGCACTGAGTCTGTTGCGACAACGATTAATCCCTTGGTCATATCAGGTGAAGGCGAGGGTGAAGGCGAGGGTGAAGGCG
>CAXBPH010000307.1:0-8267 GCA_963977445.1 uncultured bacterium
CATGGCCCTGGCCCGGGTGTGGCTCCTCAAACCCGGAGATATCTGCACGACGTGTATCATGAAGAGCGAGTGTCCCGACCAGACCCAATGTCTGCACCTGGTGGCCAGTGCTGGCTCTTCCCGTGTCGATACCGACGCGCCCCTGGGTCGGACGGATGGGAGACACAAGCGTTTTCCCTTTGGCATCAAGAAAGTCGGGCGCATCGCGGCCACGGCCGAGCCCATCCTCCTTGGGGATCTGGCAGCGAACCACGAGTGGGCCTTTGACCAGGAATGGGTGACCCGAGAAGGCATCGCCGCGTTTGCGGGCCAACCCCTCGTCTTCCGGGGGGAAGTCCTCGGCGTGTTGGCCTGCTTCAGCCGAGACCCCATGGAAACCCACTGCCTCTCCATCCTCCGCACCTTTGCCGACCAGGCCGCCGCGGCCCTTGCCAACGCCCGGGCCTTCGAAGAGATTGACCGCCTCCGAAAGCGTCTGGAGATGGAGAATGAATACCTTCGGGAAGAGGTAAAGCAAGACGATGACTATGGCGATATCGTCGGTTCCAGTAGTGCCCTTCGCCGGGTCATGGAGCAGATTAAACTGGTGGCACGGACGGATTCGACGGTGCTCATCGAAGGAGAATCAGGCACGGGTAAGGAGCTCATCGCCCGGGCCATTCACGAGCAGAGTACCCGTGCGGGCCGCCCGTTGATACGGGTAAACTGTGCGGCCGTTCCGCGAGAGCTATTCGAAAGTGAATTCTTCGGCCATGTAAAGGGTGCCTTCACGGGCGCGGTCCGGGATCGTACGGGACGCTTTGCCTTGGCCGACGGGGGCACACTCTTTCTCGATGAAGTCGGCGAAATCCCCATCGAGCTCCAGAGCAAGCTCCTTCGGGTCCTCCAGGAGGGCCAATTTGAACGGGTGGGTGATGATCGCACCCAGCGCATCGATGTCCGGGTGGTGGCCGCCACCAATCGGAGCCTCTTGAACGACAGCACGGCCTCCCGTTTCCGTCCCGACCTCTACTATCGCCTCAGTGTATTCCCCATTCAGTTGCCCCCACTCCGGGAACGTCAAGACGACATACCAGAACTTGCGCTCCATTTTCTTGCCGCCGCGACCAAACGCTTTGGCCTCCCCCCGGCCACCCTCAAGCAGCGGCACGTGGTGGAATTGCAGGCCTACGGCTGGCCGGGCAATATTCGGGAATTACAAAACGTGGTCGAACGGGCCGTCATTGTGTGCCAGGGGCGGGACCTCGAATTTAATCTGGGCCCGTCTGGTCACGCTGGCACAAACGGCACTACCGCTATCCCCACGGCGGGGCTTGCCCATGCCACCGATGAGGACGAGACCATCCTCACCGACCAGGAAATGAAGCGTCGGGAACGAGACAACATTATTCGCGCGCTGGAACGAAGCGACTGGAAGGTCGGTGGTGACGGTGGTGCTGCGAAGCTACTCGCCATGAAGCCAACGACCCTCGCTTCCCGGATTCAGAAGATGGGAATTACCCGGAGCTAACAAGTACAGGCCCCAAGCGATTTTGGGCAGCGCCCTATCGGCCCATCCCTTGAATGGACCGATAGGGCCGGCAGATTCTATTCGCTGGGTGTCGCGTCTTGCTCCACGGTGTTAAACCGGGCAAGCAGCTTGTCTGGGTTTTCCTCAAATTTACGTTTACAGAAATCGGAGCAAAATCCGTAGTCCTTGCCCTTATAGGTCGCCGTGGTCACGGGCGGGTATTCTTCCAGGCTCATTTTGCACACCGGGTCCACTTTCATGGCCAGGCCCGAAATGTCGATAGTCGGCGCCGATACGTCTTCCGTCGCTGCCATTGCCTCATCCGCCTCGGGCACTGCTTCGTCCGCCGCAGGCTCATCTGCTTCCACCCTTGCCGGGGTTGCCACCGCCGGGGCATCCTTCGTGTCATCCGACACTTCGGTGGACGGGGGTTGGGTACACCCGTGCAGTACGGCAGCTATACACAACAACAATGTCAGACTCGGCAGATTGAGCACGGACGCCACGGTGGCGTTGCTCCAGGGTAGCGTATTGATTTTGTTCCACATATTCATAGACCTCCTGGGTTAAATAGAGACATGTCACAATCGTCACAGCGCGGCGTGGGTGCAACCCGCGCCGGACAGACGCCATTCGCTAACTGACGCATCCATCCAGACGCCCCTACTGAGGTGACTACTTGTTATCTCGCGTCACCATGGGGAAATCATCGGTTCGAAAGGGTGCAGCGGGCAAGTGGGGCTTTTTATAGCTGGCGCCGACTACGCTCTCGGTATTATAGAGATTGCACGCGGGATTATCTGCCCAGCCATGGCGCACAGCCACCGGCTTATCCACGGTCTCGCTGGAGACCAGGATCTTCTTCCCCTCAATCCGGGCCCGGGCCCAGACAAACTTCTGATCCTCCCCGGCGATGGCAAATCCCGTCAAGGGCGGCTCTTCTCTGCCGTCACTGAATACGTTCTCGCCCGAATCCCGATTCCAGGTGGTGAGTCCCCCACCCACGTTGTCATAGCGAATTTCGATGGTGTTCCCTTTTATTTTCATCCCAGCGTAGGTGGGACCCGCCGGAAGTACATGCTTCCCGTAGGCGATATTCAGGGCCGACTGGGCGAGTCGATAGCCTACGTCCTGTTTGTTGGCGGGATGGATGTTGTCCCCTTCTCCGATATCGATGATGGTGGCCAACCCAACCTCAGGCAACCGGGTAGCCAGCGCCTGGGCCTCCCGGAGCTCTGCCCACGCACTTGGCCCGGGCTCAGAGGCACGTTCCTTGAAATTGGCGAGCTGGGTGATAATGAAAGGAAAGTCGCCCTGTCGGAACTGACCCCGCCAATCATCGATAAGGGTCGTCATTAGTTCCCGATACTGGTAGGCACGGTCGGCATTCGATTCGCCCTGATACCAGATTGCTCCCTTGATGCCCATACGCCCGAGCGGAGCGATCATGGCATTGTAAGTCAGACTCGGCACATTGGGCGCAGGCCCGAGCCCGCGCGTGGTTTCGGGCTTTTCGATTCTATCGTCTCCCCGGTTGGTATAAAAGGAGTAAATCGCCGCACCCTGCTTGGCCACGTCGTCTGCCCAGTCTGCCTTAAGTTGTGCAAAGGCTTCGCTGCGGCTACTCGCCCCGGGGCTCATCCACGATTCAATGGGTGTACCGCCCCATGCGGTGCTTATGAGGCCAACGGGCACCTCAATATCGCGATGGATTTCACGGCCAAAGTAATAGGCTACCGCAGACACATTCCCCACCGTCTCCGGACTGATAATGCGCCACTGCCCATTGGCATCGCCCTGGGGGGCCAAGGCAACATTAGGATAGAGAATATAACTTCGAATCTGGGGAAAGTCGGCGGCCGCGATCTCCGATTCCGCGTCGCGGGACTTGTCCACGGGCCATCCCATGTTGGATTGGCCTGAGCAAATCCACACATCACCCACAAGCACGTCTTCCAGGGTAATCGTGTTGGTACCGGCGATCACCAGCGTAAAGGGCCCGCCCGCCGGGGTCGCTTTCAACGGGACCTCCCAGGTGCCGTTTTTCCCGGCACGAATCGCATAGGCCTCCTCATTGAAGGTCACCGAGATTGCTTCATCGGCCTCGGCCCATCCCCACAGGTAGGTTGGCTTGTCCCGCTGCAGGACCATGTGGTCCGCGAATACGTGAGGTAGTCGAACTTCAGCGCCAACGGGTAAACCAACCAATAACATGAGTATAACTACTACGGAATAACGACGCATGACAATGCCCTCTCTGCTTTTGAAAAACGATTTCGGGTCGCCCCTGTTCAAGAATTCTTATTGGTAGCGCATAGCGTAGCCTCTTCCTTGGTACGCTGTCCAATACCAACGATTTCCCGCGGCCTTGGTCCCCAGAAATCCAGAAAACACCTACCTGAATCACGATCTATGAACAAAGTGTGTGGAAAACATGACAACTAAACAACAGAAAAGAGATATTCTTTTGATCTTTTTTATCAATATGTAACAAATCCGTTACTTAACTACCGATACGTCCATGAGCCCCAAAGTGGGAATAATGGCGTAAACGATACTACTACAATCTATAATATCTCTTTAACCTGATCATTGTGTTGCCCAACCAATCGCCTGGCTCCTGGCCAGTCTTGGATCAATACAGCGACACGCGGCGGGGATCTTCTCGACGGAGAATGTCGCGTCCGGCTAGGTGACCATAATTACGATATGCTGCTCAGGCTCACTCCAACTGCCTTCGGTGGCACGCCAATCTTGCCATTAAACATGTAATTTTTACCCTCCTGAAATCCTTTCTGGATGATCTATCATGGGCCTACCGTTCGTCAGTGTCTTACGATGGCGTACGCAAGATATACCAGGCAGGCCCCAAAAACTTTCGGTATATTTCCATATATCATGCTGCATACAGGTCGTCAAAAAGCCGTCCCCTATTCGCCGATTCGGGCCGCCACCCAATTCTAGTTTTAATTGATTTTTATGGGTATATATACCCCTATATTACACCCTACGCACTATGATTAATTTGCTTGACAGGACACGTAAAGCATGCAAGTATAAATCACGATCGCTTCACGACAAGTTGCGACCGGTTGAAAGTAATCTGGGTTCTCACACCGAGGATTCTGGGTGGTACGAAGCCAGTATATTGGCAGGCCGATGCCGATCGTACTACCACCATCAGGAAGGAGGGGTGCCTATGCATTGAGAATTCAATGTTGGCATGCAGATCACGGTACACGGCAGATTGTGGTGATTCTTCGGGCGCACTCCGCATTAATAATCAGGTTGAGCTTTTTCCCGTAATCAATACCTTCCTCTGGGACCTTGATCTCTTTGCTCTACTAATTCAAGTATTCTATTTTTACAATTACTTTTTATGAGGAATCACACAATGCACAAAGCACGCACACACAAAGGAAGCGGTTTCACGCTAATCGAATTACTCGTAGTTATTGCCATCATCGGTATACTTGCGGCGATTCTGCTACCCGCCTTGGCTCGGGCCCGCGAAGCGGCCCGTCGTTCCAGCTGCCAGAACAACCTCAAGCAGCACGGCACCATCTTTAAGATGTATGCCAACGAAAGTCCTGGCGAAGCATTCCCTCCCCGAGGCATCCGCTTCTGGATGGACTATCCGGCTGGCCGTGGTGCTGGTGTCACCCTCGAACGGGCCTATTCCACGGAGAGTGTTTATCCTGAGTACCTGACAGACATCCAGATTCAGTTCTGCCCTTCCGATGGCGATTTTATCCGTTCACAGCAGCCTGACTATCTCTGGAGTCCCAGTGGTGCAAAAATGCATCGTACCATCGGCACCGGCTGGGATGGCTCCGTCCACCCTTTCATGGCGGGCAAAGTTTCTCCGGCCGGCGGCGGCAATCAGTATTGTGTTCCGACGTCATTCGAGCCCGGTGTTAACTGCTACTATCACGGCGGTTACTGGTCCTACAACTACTGGGGCTACATGGTCGACGGCGCATGGTTTGAGACCCCCACTGACTACGATATCGTATTCGGTGAAACGACGGCCACGGGCGGTAGCGCTCAGTCCCTCGACGCCAAACCCACCGCCACCGCCGGTGAAGTTAATGCCAATTGTCGTGGACTTTTCGCCAACATGGGCAAAGAAGCCACCTTTACGCTGACCAGTGGCAAGGTCGTAACGGCCATGTCGCTCCGCGAAGGCATTGAGCGTTTCATGATTACCGATATCAACAATGCAGCAGCCAGCAGCAAAGCCCAATCCAACTCCGCCATCATGTGGGATAACTCCTTCACAACGGGTGGTGCGGTTAGCAATTCGAATAACTTCAACCACGTTCCCGGTGGTGCCAATGTGCTCTACATGGACGGGCACGTAGAATTCTCGAAGTATGGTGCGCCAACGGGTGATAAGGCCTTCATGATGACGAAGGAAGCTCATTCGGACATGAACTGGCAGTCGCCGTGATTCACGGCCTTTCCTGTCATGCATTCAGGAATTGCTCAAGGCTAACTTGATAGAATTCCGAAAATGTCGTGGTCCCGAAGAACGGTGACCCAACAGGAATAAGCAGACACATAATAGCCGGGCCCGGGTTCGCTGTGATGCAGCTACCCGGGCCCGGTTCTATTTTATGGGCTTGCCGGAAGGCACCAGGGGTGCCCTTACGACCTCGCCGACAGATCGCTATTGCTTCAGTAACCAGACCTCTGCCAGTCGGGAATGTTGTCGCCAGTTCAGATGGCCCTCATCTGTGGGGCGTTCCCAGGTGAGTTCCACTTTCCGGTCTTCTAAACACTTGGCGGGCACTTCGAAATCCTGATACTCCCCCATGCCGGAAGATTCCGGTGAATCCCCAAAGACCGCTTCTCCATCAATCCGCAGCAGAAACTTCCCATAGCCACTGCAGCGAACGGTATAGCGTGCCTCGGGGTCGAGGCCCTCGTAGACTACCGCCTCTGGATAGTTCATGGTGACCTGCCAGGAGAGACGGGCGCGGCTCTGTCCTTCATCCCACCACCAGAGGATAGGTTCTGGGTGGGCTTCTTCCCCCGGCTCGGTAAAGACGAAGCGACTGCGCTTTACGTGGGGAGAATTTGCCGGATTGCCGACATCATCGTAGTAGCTTCCGGCCGGCGGAGACGACCAGGTTGCTATTTCCATTAGACGATGTGCCTTTTGGGCTTCTGTGCCCAGTTGGGCGACCTTCTTGAACTCATCCTCCAGCCACCACCGGTTATTCATGGGGTAGTCCACAAAGTCGAGAAAGGCCCCCCGCTCTGCCCCGCTGGCATGATACTTGGCCACGCTCGATTGCAGGCCGATACTGTGATAGAGCTTATCACTGAGGTCAACTATTCGAGCCCGAAGTTCGGGGCTTACCGGCGCTTCGATAGCCTGACTGAGCTGCATCGAGGCTTGGGCCATGGCGGTATCGGACCCCAGGTTCTCTGCTTGTCGAAGCAGGGCATTTGCCTCCTGCTCCAGGCGGGTCTCGTTCAGAAGCCGGTGACGGATATAGGCATCATAATTGGCGCGCACCAGACACATCTGCCAACGCCAATTGCTCTCGAGTTGGGGCACCGTTTTTTCAAGACCCTGCCATTGGAGTAGGGTCCCCTCGACGGCCCCATTGTCTTTCAACGGACCTTCCCAATTCTTCTCCAGTGCCAGAATGCCGTCTGTGGCTCCACGGGCGACACGCGGATCAAAGAAAACGCGACTGTAATCCGTAAGTATCTCCCGAATATCGGCATTCGGGTCCCAGCCCAGTCCACTGAAGATGGTCTTGTTCACATCGTCGTGAACGCCATCCGAATAGGTGATGAAGCCATCGCTGTAGGGCGCGAACCAGTTGTGGATGTAGGCATAGTGAGACGGACGGGGGTTGATGGCTTCGCGACCGAGCGTGAGCGCGTAGGCCTGATCCCACCAGGGCACGGGATACTGGCAAATCTTGTTGTGGGTAATATCCGGGTAGAGGCGATACTGATATTCTTTGGGGAGTATATTCCGCGTTATGGGAACGGGCGGGGCGGAGGGCCCGGCAACGAGTCCACCAAGCCATTTAGGCTTTTCCGTCTTTATGTAGTCGATGACGTATTCGATTTCTTCGCGGTTGAAGTGCTGCAGGGAAAGCCATACCCGGGCCGCAGGGTGAATGGGGAGCAGTCGTGCAGCAATATCTTCCAGAAAGGGGATAACCAGCTTGGCGGGATTGTCACCGGGGTCCCCGCCGGGAAAAAATACACCCGAGAGCGTTTCACAGTCCTTATAGAAAACCTCGTGGTCATCGAGCGCCTTTGCCCGAGCCTCGGGGTCCTTCAGGTCATAGTCGGCGGGCGTCCACACCCAATAGTCGATCCCGTAACGGGCACAAATGCGACTCATGGCACGATTCATCTCCACCCGGTCCACTTTCATAACGGCCGTCGGGCGCTCGTCCTGAAACGGGATATTCTCGACACTGTTCAGCCCGAAAAACGTCAGCTCCCGGATATACTGGTCAAACTGCTCTACGGTCCAGGCATCCCAGGAGTTGGCCTGGGTCCGAAAACCCAGTTGATGACCCCGTATGGGATAGGCGGGGGCGGTACGGATATCCAACGTGTCGGGCAGACTCGCCGCGCCGTCCTCCCAATCGAGTTTTCGCAGCAGGGCCCCAACGCCGAAGAGGACACCCCGCGGATCGGCACCAATGACCCAGACGGTATTGGCGGGGCCATCCACCTTCAGACGGTAGCCCTCTGGGCGGGTTTCCAAGGGCTGGGG
>CAXBPH010000308.1:0-8257 GCA_963977445.1 uncultured bacterium
GCTTCGTGTTTCTCTATCGCCGACTGGTGGATGTGGACAATGAGATGACGGTCTACTCCAAATTGCTGGACGCAGCGACAGATGCCACCTTGACAGATTTGGGAGAATTGGCGACCTACTATCTGGGCGTGGAAAATATGTCGCTGGAGGATTGTGCCCGAAAGATCAATGAATCTCCCATGTCCGCTCTGGAAAAAGAGACCCCCCGACGGGTTTTTCAAACGATGGGGTTCTAAGGGGCTTTCGTCCTGCTACACGTGGTGAACGTTGGTCGACAGGTCGCTGTGGATCTGCTTGTAGAGGTCCTGGTTGGAACCCTCCGACATCTTTTTTCCAATTCGGCGCAGGGTACTGCGCGACAGATGGGCGATATGGAAGATGGCATCGCCGGGTTTCACCACAGGCATGGTTGTCATGCCCAGGATGATGCCATCCACGGGTGCCAGGATCTGACGACGTTCATCACCGAAGATATTGTAATTGGAGGCCAGGACCTGACCTTTTTCGATCAGATCACCGGGATTGATATTGAAGCTCAGGGTCCCCCCTCGTTCTGCGCGCACCCAGGTCGTTTTGCTTATCTGAGTCTGGAATCTTGGCGGGGTGACGGTGCCTCGAACCATGTTTAGCGTCTTCAGGACATTCATGACACCGCGAACGCCAACATTCACGACGCCCGGCTCGATTTTCCAGACCTCACCGGCTTCGAGGATGATCGAGGGGATTCCTGCCGCCAGGGTGGCCCGTCGCAAGGAGCCAACTGGACCCTTGCCATTGACGATGAGTTCACACCCAAAGGATCGGGCCAGCGCACGGGTTTCTGGATTGCTGAGATCAGCACGAATGTTTGGATAGTTGGTGCGTCGGACGGCGGCACTGTGAAAATCGATGAGCATATCGCACTTTTTCACGACTTCTTCAAAAACTACATGGGCAAGTCGACTGGAGAGACTCCCTGTTGTTGAGCCGGGAAAATCTCGATTCAGATCGCGCCGGTCTGGTAAGTAGCGCATGTGATGTTCGAGGCCATACACATTCACAACGGGTACACAAATGAGGGTGCCACAAACGAGTTTAGGCGGCTGGTCATAGAGTAATTCACGAATGATGCCCATACCATTTAGCTCGTCACCATGAACACATCCCGTTAGCAAGATTCTCGGTCCTGGTTTTCGGGCCCGATGAATGTGTATCGGAATCGTAACGGGAGACCCGAGGTAGGATTCACTGAATTTGAGCGAAACATTCTTGGACTCGCCGGGGGCGACCCGTTGGCCAGCAATTACAAGGGGTTTACGGGTTTTCATGGAAGTGCACATGCTCCGAATAAAATACGTCTACTAAGACTCAGGACAACGATAGGAAACAAATCAGATTCATCGGTGGGATTCGGGCTTGCCGAGTTCGTGACGTCTGCTTACATCCACGATAAAATCCCGTTCCAGGGCTTTCCGCCCCAACAACATACGAAATACCATTTTTTCGCGGCAAACCAGGGAGATTTCCACCTCTTTTTCGACGGGGCCGACATGGATACGTGTCTTTACGAAACACCGTTTTTTGTAGTCGCCGGTGCTACTGCGAACCTTAGCCCACTTCACAACCTTGGCCCGTACTTTCTTTCGGCGCTTCAGGCCTGAGAGTTTTAAGACGACGTAGAACTCAACTTCCCCATTGCCGACGTCAATCAAATCTTCCACGTGAAGTGCACTGGTACGGGCACCCGTATCGACTTTCGCCTTCAATGCGACCACATGCCAGTCGGGGAATGACACATACTCGGACCACCCGATGACAGTCTTCTTCATGTAGATCTCCAATGGCGCGAAATCGCACCGCCAGCCTCATCACGCAGATCGCTTTGGATCCATCTCATGCTACATGTAAGAGTGTACTGGAGTAACTATGGGTGAATAAAGAATTTAGCGCTTGAATTCTGTCTGAGATAGAGGAATTGGCTTGGTTCAGGCTACTGAAGGTGAACAATCGGCCCCATATAGCGAATGAAATGGGCCCGCGAGGCGAGAGGAACTATCACTCCCCGGCCCCTGATAGACCTTATCCCTCATCGGTCAAGTGGCTATCCCCTTGCTCGGTAGGGAGACCTGTTTCGGTGTTCTGTCCCTTAAAGACCCAGAAGAGCAGGAGTAGCGAAGGTACCAGGAAAAGAGCGCCGATTCCGGCGGCTGTAATGAAAATCCAAAGGACATTGTCCGGTGCGGCAGCGGCATGAAGTGTGATAACCGGCGGAATTATGGCGGGATACTGGCCGAAGGCCCAGCCACCAATAACAGCGGCAACGGTGACGGCGGCCCCTGCCGTGGCGAGGTTAAACCAGTGTCGATAGAGGGCAAGAAGAGAAAACATACCTGCCGCTACCGAAAGAAATACGAGCCCAAGGGCGCCCCCATGGAGGGACTCGGATAGGAGCGGGGCGTCGATGGCCACGACGACCAGGCCAGCGAGGGCAAGGGTACCGACGGTTACGCCCATACGCAGTGCGCGAATGCGCCAGGTGGCAATCCACACGGGGTTTCCCTCCCGCAGGGCGTCCCTACAGAGAAAAACAGCCGCCAGATACGCGCAAACCCCCACGGAGAAAAATCCGGTGTAAATGGAGAGAAAAGAAATCCAATCGGTGTAATAGTTGCCCTCAAAGCCCCCCGAAGGGGTGACATGAAGTTGACCGGAGGCGACCGCACCCGCAGAAGCCCCAAGGAAAAAGGGTGTCAGCGTCGAAGAGAGCGCGAAAACGACTCCCCATTTCTGTTGGACCTTCTCTTCCCCATGGGCATAGTGGCGAAAAGCGAAGCCACAGCCTCGGAAGACGATGCCAGCAAGGGCCAAAAGGAATGGTAGCCAAAGGGCATGGCTTAATGCGGCAAAGGCCGTGGGAAAGGCTGAAAACAAGAGTACTAGCACGAAAATAAGCCAGACGTGGTTGGTCTCCCAGATTGGGCCCATGGAGCGGTCACAAAACCGCTGCTCTTCGGGGGGCATCCGAAACGCAAGATTGAACTGCCACACCCCCGCGCCGAAATCGGCCCCGCCCAAGACCGCGTAGAGGACGAGGGCCAGCCCCGTCACAATATAGAGCAAAACATCAGGAGCCATGTCACATGTCCTCCGCTAAGGGGTGGCGCGCGAGGATGCGCAAGACGGTCACAATGCCTGCGGTTAGAATGGCGTAGACCGTCATGGTGGCAAGGAATACCCACCAGATCCCCGGAGCCTGGGTGACCGCCTCGGTCGTGCGCATGTGTCCCTGGACGATCCAGGGCTGGCGACCTACTTCCGTAACGACCCAACCGGCCTCCATAGCAAGAATCGCCGCAGGGCCCGAAAAGGCGACGCACCATAGAAATATTTTCGAGACGGGCAATCCCCGCGTGCGCCACCAGGAATAGAGAACCCATGCGCCAAGGCCGATTAAGGCCGTGCCCAGTCCGACCATAATCTGAAAGGCAACGTGAACTACCGGCACGGGCGGGAGGTCCTCCTGTGGGAAATCGTTGAGGCCCTTTACCTCCGCATTGGGGTCGCCATAAGCGAGGATAGAAAGGAGGTAGGGAATTTTGATGGCATATCGGGTCTCCCCCGCTTCCATATCGGGCAGTCCGCCTACGGCGAGTGACGCACCCCGCTCGGTTTCGAAATGGCCCTCCATTGCCGCAAGTTTTACGGGCTGGTACTTCGCCACGGCCTTGGCGGAGAAATCCCCCACCACCGCCTGAACGGGCGCGAAGAGGCAACCAAATACGAGGCCAATCGCCATGGCCTTCCGTTGATAGTCGCCGTCATGACCGCGAAGGCGCATTACGGCATAGATGGAGGCCACGGAGAAGCCCGCGACCATATAGGCCGCCACGTTCATGTGGGTGGTCTGCGTCCAGATCATGGGGTTAAACATGGCCGCAATCGGGTCGATGTCGGCAATCTTGCCGTCAACCACGGTGAAGCCACGGGGGGTGTTCATCCAGGCATTGGCCGTTACCACAAACCAGGCGGACATAAAGCCGGAAATGGCGATGGGTACCCCCGTCCACCAGTGGGCCCAGCCGGGTAGTTTCTCCCAGCCGTAGAGGTAGATTCCCACGAATATGGCTTCCAGAAAAAAAGCGAAGCCTTCCATGGTGAAGGGAAAGCCGATAACAGCGCCATAGGTACCCATGAATTCGGGCCAGAGGAGACCCAATTCAAAGGAGAGCACTGTCCCCGATACGGCCCCCGCCGCAAATAATACCGCGAAGCCCTTGGACCAGCGCTTGGTGATCGCCAGCCAGACCTTCTCCCCCGACTTCAGGTATCGATACTCCGCATAGAGCAACAGAACCGGCAAGCCGACCCCCATGCAGGCAATGATAATATGCCAGCCGAGCGTGAACGCCATTTGCATCCGCGCCGCCATCAAGTTCGATAGGTCCATGGAGTGCCCTCCTCGACGGGGTATCTCTGTGCATTTACTACGGAGCACAGAACAGCGCAAGGATAGCATATCCCAACCGAAAAAGTCTCGCTTTCGGCGTTGAAAAGCCTCTAAAACATTAGTGTTTAATCATTGTATACCCTATTAGTTAGCTAAGGATTACGATGTCTGATGGGAATCTAGAGTGGCATTTCTATCTTCGCTAACGTGGAATTCCAACGCCCGTAAAACCGAGCAACGTAGTCAAAGCGAACCCAAGGATGAAGAGTTCGCCCAGGGCATTCTGAATGCGATTACTGATCGCCGATTTACTCATGGGACACCCACCCGAAACCTCACCTTCACCCTCACCTTCACCCTCGCCCTCACCGCCTGTTCCGTTTCCACCGGCAGCAATGTTCAGCTGAAGGACTCCATCTACCACACCAGCCGTGGCATCAAAGCCCGCCGGTGCATTGGAAAAGATGACTTCGTCGAAGGCACCGCTTGTGCCGCCGGTAAATGCGATCAATTCGAGGAGGGAATTGTCGGTGTAACTTTGACCCGGCACCAGCACAATTTGGAGGGTGCCCGCCAGACTGGACATCCCCGTCACTTCGAGCATGGCGGACGTACCCGCCTCGATCTCCAGTACGGCGCCCTCGTTCAGCGTCATATCACCGTCGAGGATGGCCGGGCCTTCCGGCGAACCCTTGTCCAATGACCCGGCAAGTGTTTCATAGGTGTGCTCTTTCGCAACGGTCGGCCGTTCGATGGTCACTTCAATCTCCACCCGTATGCGACCGGAAGTGACAAAGCTGCTGCTAATCCTCGAGCCGACTCCGGCAACCACCAGTCCATTTGCGCCTACGATCAGGCTTGCGCCAGCGTTGACTTCCGCACCGTTGGCGACGCGCAGCAGGCCCGGCCCCTGGAAGGCGCCCAGCGTGATGTTATTGGTACAATTGAATGTTGCGCCGGCATCGACACTCAGGGTTCCGCCCGCGGCGGGATTGGTTCCGCCGAGGATGGCCTCCTCGCAGGAAGCGCCCGTATTCGCGTCAAAAAGTTCCACCAGTCCGTTGCTCAGCTTTCCGATTTCCAGGAATCCAAAGGGCACGAACTGTTTCTCCGCATCGCCTTCGCCCGAGTCAAGCGTCGCTACGGTGAGCTGGCTCCCGGTGAAGAGGCGCAGCACACCCAGGCCTCCGAGACTCTTGCCCAGTACAAGCGCGCCTACATTTATGGAGGCCGTATCTTGCAGCGTTACCGTACCGCGACCCGCCTCGGCAATAGCGAGTTGGCCCGAGACATTGGTAATTGACGTGAGTCCCGAGGTCGTGTAACTTCCCCTGCCGGTGCTTTCCACGCCGAGGCGCATGGCGGAGGTTTTCGTGAGCGCGGCGTTGGTGAGGGCGATAATTCCCTCGCCGCCGCAGCCCAGGACCATTTCACCGCCCACGGTCCACCGGATGAATTCGGGCAATGGTGATTCTTCGCTGCCCTCCGCCCCGGCGAACAATCCGGTACAGGTGGATCCAGGCAGGAATCCGCATAGCATGTCGCCCAGGACTTGAAGTTGTGCACCGTTGCTGAGCGTCAGGGTGGCTTCGCCCGCCCCGCCCGCAGACAGCGTTCCGGAAAGGATTAGGCTTGGAGGGAGTCCCTCGTCGCCCAGGAGGGTGAGGAAGCCCGAAGCATCGGAAAGGGTCCCGAGGAAAAGGTCTCCCGCCGTCGCTGCGGCCCCGTCGCTCAAATTGATTGCACCCGATCCCGCGTTCCCGGCGGTAATGTCGCCGATGACTTCCAGTACGGTGTCCGCGCCATGCGCTTCTATTTCTCCGCTTGCCCCGGCGTCTGCACCAAGGAACACATCCCCCGTCCGCAAGCTGGCGGCCTCGCTCAGCGAAATCAAGCCCTTGCCCGACTGTCCCGCAGTCACGGTACCGGCTATGTCGACAATGCCAACGGGGCCCGCTACGTCCAGGGTTCCATTTCCCGAAGCGGTCGATCCCAGTTCCAAGGCTTCTGCACTGAGGGTGGAATTGCCCGCCAGGCTCATTTCAGCCGTACCGCTCACACCGATGAGCAGGTTGTTGGCTAGCTCGATGTTGACCAATTGTCCCAGGGCAGCATCGCCACTCAGCTTGACGAATGCGTTGCCGGTCTCCATAAGCGCCAGGGCAGTATCGCCCACCATGACACGGATATCCAGGGGCCCCACGCCTACGAGCCCTGCCTCGCCCGCAATACCGACGAAAAGTCCTCCCGTGGCCTCGAGGGCGGCAACTTCCTCACCAGAGCCCATAATCAGTTCTGCCGCTGAACCCCGACCGCGTGCCAGGACCACGCCATTGGTCGCGCTCAGGGTTGCGCCCGTACCGATTCTGAGGAAGGCGAAGTCATTCCCCAACGTAGTGTCTGGACCAACTTCGACGTTGGTGGTGGAGAAGGCGCTGCTTTGCAGGCTGAGGATACCGTCATTGGTCACTAGCAGGCCAGGCTCGTCGCCCTGTCCACCTAAAGCCAGTGTGCCCCCCGTGAACAAGGGACTTCCGGCGGAAACGGTCATTCGGTTGGCGGAAGCGCCAGTCGGTATCACCACTTCATATTCGCCGTTCTGCGCGAAGCTGAGGTTCATGCAACCCTCGCCATCATCCTCCGGCGACACGGGAGGCTCCCAGTTTTCGGCATCGTCGAACGAGCCGGATTCCGCGATCGTCCAGGCGGGATCACAGTTGTCCGGCGTTTCCACGCGTAAGGAAAACGCACCGGCCACCGTCATAGACGTTGTTCCCGAGTTCGTGAGGTTCCTGCTCTCGGATCGGAACTGAATCTGATACTGGCCCGCGGGCAGCGGCGTAAACGGAATCGCAAGTGCGAGCGTTCCGCAAGTGTCCTCAGGCACGCACGCTTCGGTGGCCCCCTTGTTTCCGCCCCCAGCTTCAATACAATCACTGGCGGCGCACGAGGCGGTGTCCAATACCACCGTGCCCTCCTCACCAAGTCTCGTGACGAAAAACCTGATGTCGGAATTCGTATTAGCATTTTCGCTGGCCGAAGCCGAATGATCTGCATCGTAGTCGAAACGGAATTGAGTCTCCTCTCCCGTTACCTCTATGGTCCAAGAGGCCTCATGGATCACCGTGCAATTCCCACTACCGCTCGAGAAGGTCTCGTTGCCATTTGCACTTGTGCTGCTGATTGAATACGCCATAACACCATCGACCGCGATACCCGTGTCCGTATTAGCGAACGCAACCGATGTGGCGTCGGTGGCCATGGCGCTACCCGAATTGCCCGCGTTCCCCGTAATACTGGCGGAGATCGTCACCGGTCGGCCAATGGTCCCCTCAAATCCTGGATCCACCGGGACGACCTCCGAAAAGCTGTCGCCGTCGTCGGACGGGTTCTCATTGCTTGATGAGACACGCGCGCCCACAAAGGACTGAAAATTCAAGTTCGAGTCGACCACCGTAAATTGAGCGGGCGCATGGAGTCCGTAAAGTACGGTAATTACCGACACGACGACACGCAAACAGGACGGGACCCGCCCAAGCTTCGATTTCTCTACCATATCGGCATTCATATGATTTACGACTCCTCGTGAAATGCCCATTCTTTTCGGTCGCTCTCTCCCAGCTGCGGAGCGATGCGCCAAATAGCCATTCGAAATCAGTGATGCTTGTGCCACCCCGAACCGAGAAAAATGGTAAGCCCGAGAGCAACCATCATTAAATCTCCTAACATTTCGTGCCAGTCTTGGATTACCTTGTTTGTGTTGCACCCTCCCGGCGCTTCACCCTCGCCTTCACCCTCGCCTTCACCCTCGCCTTCACCCTCGCCTTCACC
>CAXBPH010000309.1:0-8241 GCA_963977445.1 uncultured bacterium
GAGGAGACCGGCCATGAATGAGTATAGCACAGTGATTGGGTCGACGGCATCAAAGGCGGCCCGAAACCGGGCTCCAGCTTTGACTACTCTGGTCCCTTCACGGAGATGGTTAACTTCGGCAACCTTACCGTTCGCACCGGCAAGAAGCTGGAGTGGGACGCGGTAAAGGGTCAGGTTACTAACGACAAAGATGCCGCAACGCTGATCTCAAAAGAATACCGCAAGGGCTGGGAACTCCCCTGCTAACATCCCTTCGACTTGTACACTCCCCCGACTGCCTGCTGGCAGTTGGGGGATTTTTTTAGGACCTCGGTCGGACGATTCTCCGGTCACTCGCCATCTTAAATAGAGCGGGCATCACGTGTCTTTTTGCAACGGATAGACAGCCGCCCATACCGTGTGTATACTTATCCATACATGCTTGTGCCACAAGGAAAGTGTTTTCTTTTCGGCAAGTATCGCACACAGGGGAAAACTTCATGGCCTCCTCGGCTGAACAACATGAAGCGGATGCAATAACGAATAGACTTTCCGTGCCGGAAGCGTACCGGGCGTTTGCACGCGCTGAGGCGGTATGGACCAACATGATCTATGTTTCTGCGATCATGACTTTTATCTACGCTACTTTTTCCGTGGTTCACTACTTCCACCTGGACCCCGCCATTCGATTCCCCATGGTAAGCATGTCGATTGTCAGCACGGTTTTATTCTGTGGAATCTACTACTACCTCCGCCACAGCTCCGTCCGCGTGATGCTCGCACACCCAATCGCTTCGATAGCGGTGGGCATAGTTTTGATTAATTCCGGAATGCATCTCTATCTGACCAACGAACCCCGCGAAACAACTAACTTTGTGCTCGTGATCATAGCCTGCGGTATCTTCTTCTATTCCACTCAGTGGCTGCTCTTCTCCCTGTCAATCATAATGGTCACCTGGTTGGGTATTGTGCTTGCCTGCGGGGGCACGGAAGATTGGACCCATTTCGGCTTCTTCGCCATCCAGGTTGCGGTTCTCTCCATTTTGGCACACACTATTCGACTGCGTTCGCTCAACAAACTACTGCATTCCCAGATTGCCGCAGATAAACAGCGCCAACAGCTCGTCAACGCCGTCGAAGAAAAGGACCGCGTGCAGGAGCGGCTGCGTCGCTTATCAGAAGCCACTTTTGAAGCCGTGTTCTTGCACCGCAATGGCCGTATTCTCGATGTAAACGAACAGGCCACACGCCTCTTCGGCTACACCCGCGGCGAGTTTCAGCGAATGACCATGGATGCGCTCCTCGCTCCGGAAGCACGTACCACATCTCCCTTCACCCGCAAGACGCTCCATTCCTCCACCGGCTCCAAACGAGACGGTGCTATTCACGAAGCAATTGCGGTCCATAGTGATGGTCGCCGTTTCTCTATCGAGTTTGGTGCACTACAGCGAAGACCTGCGGACGACGGTATCGATGCCGCCGCCATTCGCGATATTACCGATCGCCGCCGTCTGGAACACCGCCTGCGGGACTTCGTGGAAAACGCGATCGACTACATCTACGAGATCGATAGTGTCGGCAAGTTTACCTATGTGAATGCCGCGACCCATCGTCTTCTCTCCCACGGCGAAAGCCTGATTGGTCATGACAGCTTTTCCTTTATCCATGCGGAAGATCGAGAACGGGTCTTAAAACAATTCCACCTGCAGGACTTTTCTCAGAATCCTACGCTCTACCAGGAATTTCGTGTGTCTTCCACGCCAAACGATATGGAACGGTGGGTTGGGCATAATATGCAGCCCATATTTCTGCGCGAGTCCATTGTCGGCTATCGGATCGTAACCCGAAACGTGACGGACCGGGTCATGGCCGTGCGTCAGGCCCTAACGGCCCGGCGCAATGCCGAAGAAGCCGATCGAAGCAAGAGTCGATTTCTCTCTGCCATGAGTCACGAGCTGCGGACACCGCTGAATGGCATCCTCGGGTTTTCGCAACTGCTGCTGGAACAAATCCACGGCTCGATTAACGCCGCGCAGAGAAAAGATCTGGTCAGTTTGCTCGATTGCTCTACCCACCTCCTCACCCTCATTGATGACCTCCTCGACCTCAGCAAAGCAGATATGAACGCCATAAAACTACGGCCTACGCCCCTGTCGCTGGAGAGCCTGATTGCAAGTGCAGTGGCCATGATACGAGGTGACGCCGATGAAAAATTTTTGAACTTGACTGTCGACGTCCCACACAACGCCCGCGTTAAAGCGGATTCTCGTCGGTCCAGGCAAATCCTTATCAACCTCCTGAGTAACGCCGTAAAATACTCGCCTCATGGAGGAGCCGTTGCCATCATTGTACGTCCTGCTGCGGGGAACCGATTCGAAATCATCGTGACGGATGAAGGCCCAGGAATCCCCTTACTGCATCAAGACAAAGTGTTCTCTGAGTTCTATCAGTCCAACACCGTGCGCGATGGTAACCTGGGGGGAAGCGGAATCGGCCTGGCCCTCGTAAAGAAACTCGTAACGCTCCATGACGGGGAAGTGGGCTATCGGGACCGCATCGGTGGCGGGAGCGAATTATGGTTCACCCTGGAAGCGACATCTAAAGAAATTCCGGCTATCGACGGGGACTCCCATGCGGCATCAATCGGGCAAAAGGATATTCTGGGACGCATCCTGGTCGTGGACGATATCGAAGCCAATATTTTTCTCGTTTCGGAAGCCCTGACTGCCCAGGGGCATACGGTAGAAACGGCCCGCAATGGGGCCGAGGCCATCGAGATGGCCGCATCCTTCAAACCGGATTTAATATTTATGGACATGCGCATGCCGGTCATGGATGGTTTTCATGCCACCACGAAACTCAAAAGCATGCCTGATCTGAATCACATCCCCATCGTTGCCCTGACCGCGAGTGTCAGCCGTGATGTCATTGGCGATTGTCTCTCTGCAGGCTGCGTCGAGCATCTCGGAAAACCCGTCCAGCTTACAGACCTTTATGCGTGTGTAAACCGCAATCTGATGGCATCGCGACGTCCTGAAAAACAATTAATCGATTCGGGTTCGCACAAATCTTCCCTGCGGGTTCTTATCGCAGACGATATGGAACACAATCGTGAATTCATGGCTGCATTTTTTCAGCGACTCCCCGATGAGGCGACCTTTGTCGTAAACGGAAAAGAAGCCGTAGAGCACGCCCTCAGCCAGCACTTCGACGTGATTTTGATGGATGTAAAGATGCCCGAACTCGATGGACTGGAAGCCACACGGCTCATACGCCAGCAAAAGGAGGCATCGATCCTGCCTATCGTGGGCCTGTCGGGTTTAGGCGAAGAAGACGATATACAGGCCTGCCTTTCCGCGGGAATGAATGACTTCATCACCAAACCGGTCCGTTTCTCGCGCATTTTGGAGGTACTCGATCAATTTCGCCTCTCGGAACAACCCACCGAGACCTCGACGGCGGAAACGGAAGAGTAAACACACCAGGCAGGGGCAGACGGGCGGGCGCTGAATCACGGAGCCTCCGAAAGCATCCCCAGTAATTCGTCGGGCGTGGGCCACTGAGTAAGAGGCCCGGGCTCCTTCTCGCTGTCGCGGTTATCCCGATACCAGACCCCATACATACGGTTATGGTCTCCCCCGTAGGGTCGACCATTGCTGGCATAGAGAAACGGAATTGCTGCATCGGGTGTGGAATCCGCACGGGCCGCGTAGGCCGCACCATGATGGCCTGCCTCGTCCAGGGCCGAGACGAGATCAATATTGCGACGTTTTGCCTCGATAACCGCGACCGCTTGTGGGCCACAAAAAAGTATATAGTCCGCAATACCTGATCCAGCGGGACAGAACGCAATCGCCTGATTCCTACCGGCCTCGGGTCGGGCACCGTTCTCCCAGGTGCGCACCACAGAATCGGCCTCCCAGCCCCGGCTTCGCAATTGCGCGTCAATACACTCCCGGGCCTCCCCCTCGGTCAAATCAAACCGTTGTGCGGCCTCCTGGGCATGCTGAAGGCGTGTATCCATTTCCCTGGACGATACCTGGGTTGTCTGGGCTTCCAGGGCCGCAACCCGGGCTTGATGTTCACGCTGCAGGGCCATCTGTCGGCTTTCCGTCTCCTCCGCCAGATCCAGCGCCGCTTCCAGTTCCGCATATAACGACGCGGCCCGTGTCTCCGCACGCTCCTGCTCCTGTCGCGCGATACGAAGGGCATCCTCCGTCTCTTCCGCCCGACGCTCACTGTCCCAGCGGGCTTTGCGAAGCTGGTCCAGCTCCTTCTCAATACTCCGGGATATCTTTGGCGGGTTGGGTGGCAACAGGAAAGGTTCGGGGCGAAAATCGGGATCGCGAAAGGCCTGGTGAAACCACACGGCGAGTCGACGGGCCAGTTTCAACTGGTGCAGGGCTTCCTGGCGGGTCCCCGCCCCCTCATGGGCCGCCGCATTACCCGCCGTGCGCAACCCATGAAAAATATCCGCCATCTCTCGCGTGATGATCCCTTTTCGCTTCAGCTGGCGGAGCAAATCACTGAAGCCATCAATATCATCTATTCGTAGTCGACTATAGGCCGCGGCCAACTCGGCCAGCTCTTCAGCGAGCTGGCGAAGCTTAATGAGCGTCGTATTGGGATCATCGAGCACATAGCGCTCAGCCCGGACCGCGTAGTCCAGCAAATGCACATCATGACTTTTCAGAAAAGAAAAGTTTGGTGATTGAAGTTCACTCGAAGACACGGTACCCCCCGCTTCACGTTTTGGCTGTAGCCCGTTGGACCTGACTCACCACGACGCCCGCGATAAAAGCGCCCGCCGCCGATACGGGCATGATAAAGGTAAAGGACAAGTGGCTCTCGGCACCGGTGAGCCAATAGACCAAGGGCTGCCAGAAGGTCAGCAGCGCGCCCAGAAAGGCACCCGATATGATACCTGTCCAAGCACCGGCCGGGGTGCATCGCTTTGTAAAAAAGGCCAGGGCAAACGCAACAAACAGGGGTGCCGCCAAGAGTGAACCGATCCGTACCGTAACCTCGAGCAGGTTATTTCCCGGCACGTAGGTAACGGCGAAACTCATGGCGATGGCAAAACAGCCCACCACCACGCCGATACCCTGGGCCCGACGAAGGCGTTCTCGATCACTGGTACATCCCCGGGTAAACACCGATGGAAAATCCGTCACCAGCACTGTGCTTATGGAACTGATGCCGCTATCAAGACTCGACATGGCGGCGGCGAAGAGGGCGGCCACCACGAGACCAGAGAGTCCTGTGGGCAAAACGGCCGCAATAAAATGGGGAAAGAGTTGGTCGGCCTGCGCCGTCAGGCCCGCGTCACGATCCGGTAGGAGGTCGGGAAACTTCAGATAGAATCCGACCAAGGCCATACCTGCCAGAAAGAGTACGGCGCTGGTTAGTGCGTCGCCCAGCAGAGACAAGCCAAAACTTCGGCGGGCCCGCGTTACGTCACCCGTGCTCAGGAAACGCTGAATGACCACCTGGTCCCCGGTGGCCGTCATAATCCAATAAGAACATCCGTAGATAATGACGCTCACGATTGACAGACGCACCCCGGGATCAAGGGAAAACAACGTCGGCGTGGGCCAGTCCAGTTCAATCAGTGCCGGGGAGGACCAATCGGGCCACCAGGCGGTCAATCCACCACAGCGATAGGAAATCACCAGCACCGTCAACACCGCGCCCCCAATCAACACACCATATTGAATCACATCGGTGATCATCACGGCCCGAATACCGCCAATAATCGTATAGCTCGTGCCCACGATGCCCACGCCAATGAGGACCCCCCGTATGGGTAAGCCCGTGATGGTGGCAACGGCGAAACTGCACGTATAGATCACCAGGCCCATCCAGAAAATGCGGGACACCACAAACATGGCCGAGGTGGCCTTGCGAACGCCCATGCCAAAACGCGCTTCGAGCAATTCGTAGGCCGACGTCACTTTGTGTTTCATCAAGTGGGGAATCACGATGTAGCCGACGACGCCAAACGAAATAGGCGCATGGAGCATCTGCCACATCCAACCGGGACCGTTCTTAATCATTTCGCCCGGGGCCGCCAGATAGGAAATGGAGCTCACCAGCGTTGCGATAATGGAAATACCCGCAATCAGTGGGTGAATACCCCGGCCACCCACGAAGTATTCCTCCGTTGAAACCTGCTTGCGTGAAGTCCACCAGCCCACAAAGAGAAGTACACCGCCATAAAGCGCGATGACCAGAAAGTCTAAGGTTTGCAAATGGCCCATGGAGGTCTTTCTAATGTGTTGATTGGTATCGTCGGTCAACCATTGTAACGGTTGACCGACAGCTTAGCACACGGCTTGCCGGTCAGACCTACCCGACCCTGGCCCCCATCTGGACCATCCGGACCGGGACATGAATCCATACAACATATCAGGAGCATAGCTATGAACATCGAGGACCAGGGCACCATCTTTGCCGACGCACCCGGCGGACCGAACGCAAGCACCACGTTTCCCGCACCGTGCATATCCCGGACGGGCCGTTGGCTCTGCAGTTTTCGCGGTGCCCCGGCCAAGGTGCCCACCGCCAATCAGCACGTCCTCCTCACGTGGTCGGATGACTGCGGAGCGACCTGGCGGGAACCCATCGCCCCCTTCACGCCGCCAGAAGTCGATGGCCGACCGGGGCTCTTTCGTTTCGCCGGGCTCACCCGTCTCCATGAGGGCGTGCTCCTCGCCACCATAAACTGGGTGGTTCACAGCGATCCCGAGGCCCCCTATTTCAATGAAGAAACCGAAGGGCTGCTGGACACACGCATCTTTCTTTCCACTTCCGAAGACGACGGCGAAACCTGGTCCACGCCCTATCTCATCGATACGGCCCCCTTCGACATGCCCACCCCACTGACGGGATCGGTTGTCCGCTTTCCCGACGACGAGCTGGCCTGCCAGGTCGAGCTGAACAAGCACTACGAAGACCTGGAACCCTGGCACCATGCCTCGGTGTTGCTCTTTTCCACCGACGGAGGAAAGACCTGGCCCCGAAACAGCATCGTGTCGAAAGACCCCGACAACAAAATCTTCTATTGGGACCAGCGGGTTTCCCTCTTACCCGATGGTCGTCTCTTTGTCGCCTTCTGGACCTATGACCGCCTTGCTGCCGACTACCTCAACATACACACCCGATATTCCACCGACCGGGGCCGCACGTGGAGTCCCATACACGACACGGGTGTTCCTGGCCAACCGGGCCCCGTGTTTGCCCTCGAAGATGGTGAACTGGCCATGCCGGTCGTGGATCGTACCGGCCCACCAAAGATTACGGTGCGCCGCAGTGAAGACAATGGCGTCACCTGGCCCGATGCAGATGTGGTGGTGGTCTACGACGCTGCCGACACGACGCAGACGGAAAAGAAGGCCACCATGCAAGACGCCTGGGCCGAAATGTACGCGTTTTCCGTGGGCCTGCCCAATGTGATTCCCCTACCCGGTGGCGGTGGACTGCTCGTTTACTACGCCGGCAAAGAAACCAACGCGACCGGCATACATTGGGCAAAAATAGAATAACCCCGAAGGGGGAGACCCTCCGGGGTTACGTAACTTCAATCGCGCGCTAAAACAACGCTCGCACCTTAATGCTTTCCGGCAATTCTGAAAGTTGCCGGATCATTTCGAGGGTGGCGCTCTTGTCCGTATCCATAATCAGATAGCCCACATCATCGTAGGTGCGCAGATACTGGCCTGCCACGTTGATGCCCGCTTCGCCAAACATGGTGTTGACCTTCTGCAATACACCGGGTACGTTCTTGTGAATATGGAGGATACGGTGGTGATCTCGCATCTGGGGAAGCACTTCGTTGGGAAAATTCACCGCGCCATCGGTGCACCCGTTGTTGGTGAATCGAATGAGCTTGCCCGACACTTCGAGCCCTATATTGTGTTGGGCCTCTTCTGTCGCGCCACCGATATGGGGCGTGAGAATGACATTGTCCCGACCCTGAAGGGGTGATGAAAATTTCTCGTCTTTGGACTTGGGCTCCACGGGAAAGACGTCGATGGCGGCACCGGCAATCTTGTGTGCATCCAAGGCAACGGCCAACGCGTCGATATCCACCACGCTACCCCGGCTGGCGTTCAGCAGGAAGGCCCCATCTTTAATCCATCCGATTTCTTTGGCACCAATCATGCCCACCGTATCGGGCGTTCCCGGAACGTGCAGGCTCACCACGTCGGAGCGCTCCATCAGATCGCGCATATCAATCACGCGCGTCGCGTTCCCCATGCT
>CAXBPH010000310.1:0-8199 GCA_963977445.1 uncultured bacterium
GGTACGAGGGTCGAAGACTCGCCGAAGGTGAGTTCGTGCGAGCGTCGAAGACTCGCCAAAGGAGACTTCGTGCGAGAGTAGAGGCTCCCCTGTTATCATTGCGAGGTACATGGTACCCACGCACGAACCGGAGTACCGGATCGCGCGGCACCTTTACTTACTCAAATTCCGCTGGTTTTCATCGAGCTGTTGTCCCTATACACAAAAAAAACGGACGTGGCTGAATCGTTATCAACCACGCCCGTAGTATTCGTCTCTGGGGTATCCCGTAAGGACTTCGTCCCTTACAGCACCGCCGCTATCGCGTCACACAGGGGACCCATGTTTTCGGGGGTCATGCCGGCCACGTTGATGCGCCCGGAGCCCACGATGTAGATGGCGTCCTTCTCGCGAAGGGTTTTGACCTGATCGGGGTTCAACCCGGAGAAGGAAAACATGCCATTCTGGCTGGCGATGAAGGAAAAGTCCTGGGCAACGCCCTTATCTTTCAGGGTTTGCACAAAGCTTTCGCGCATGGACCGAATGCGCCCGCGCATGGCATCCAATTCCCCAATCCACTCGGCACGCAATGTCGCATCACTCAGGATGGTGGTCACAATGGCACCCCCGTGGAAGGGCGGGTTGGAGTAGTTGCTGCGGATAGCCTTTTCCACATGGCTGAAGGCGCTGGCAGCCGCTTCGGCGGTGGCACCCACCAGGGTCAGGGCACCGACGCGCTCGTTGTAGAGCCCGAAGTTTTTGGAAAAGGAGCTGCAAATGAGCAATTCCCGACCGGCCGTGCAAAACTGACGGAGCCCGGCGGCATCTTCATCCAGGCCCGAGCCGAAGCCCTGATAGGCAAAGTCGAAGAGGGGCAGAATGCCTTTTTCCAACGTGAGTTTGGCCAGGGCCGCCCACTGTCCGGCGTCGGGATCCATGCCACTGGGATTGTGACAACAGCCATGAAAAAGAACCACATCGCCTGCGGGCACCCCTTCGAGGGCCGCCGTCATCGCTGCGAAGTCGAGGCACTTGTTCGCGGCATCGTAGTAGGGGTAGGTCTTTACCGTCAGGCCTGCGGATTCAAAGATGGCGTTGTGGTTGGCCCACGTGGGGTTACTCAGCCAGACAGACGCACCGGGAAACTTGGTGTGGATAAAATCGGCGGCTACCCGCAGGGCACCCGTGCCACCGGGTGTCTGGGCGGTCTGGGCACGGCCCGTGGTCACAATCTCGTGGTCGGCAGCAAAGAGCAATTCCCGCACACACACGCCATAGGCCGGGCTGCCGGGAATGCCGAGATAACTCTTGGAGGTTTCCCCCTTGAGGAGCAGTTCTTCGGCCCGTTTGACGGATTGGAGAACGGGGGTCGCATTTTGCTCGTCTTTATATACACCCACGCCAAGGTTAATTTTTTCGGGACGGGCGTCGGCCTTGAAGGCATCGGTGAGGCCCAGAATTGCGTCGGGTGGAGCCATCTCCAGGTTTTCAAACATGTTGGGGTACCATCCTTTCGTCAGGTGGTCTGGCCATTTTCAACGGGGTGGCATGGGCACCGGCCCATCGTCTAGACTGCCTTACCCATTGAATCGGTGTGAAATTTGGAACGTTCCCGACACCCGCACAGGGCCCGCCCTGGGGGTATCGGGGTCAAAAAACTGTGTGTCCGGTCGCCTCCTGCGGCGGGTTCATTGAGGGGAGTGACCGTTGCATATCATAGCGAAACGCTGCGAAATGGCACAAGTTAACACCCCCGGCATGGGCTACTTTCCCTATCTCCTCCCCGTCTTACTTTGCTGCATTTCCGCCTGTTCACCGCCCCAATCGGTGACGCCTGGGGTTGAAAAAACACCCCCTCCCCCGGTGGAATCGCCACCGGTCGAGATCTATACGGCATCTCCGGACATGGCCGAACCCGATAGGCTCGGGGACGTGGGGCCCATGAGTGGCTGGACGGTGGCCACCCGACTTGCTGATTTCCACGACACCTGGACCGCCAATGGTGCATTGTCCGCCCGGGGGCCCGCGGGACCCAATGCCCTGGTGCCCTATGTCGACGCCGTGGCGTACCAGGGCGAATCCTGGGGCCTGGCCACACCGGTGCCGGAACTGATTCTATTGGATAGGGAGGGCCATGCATACCGTTACCCCGATGGACGGCACGGGCTTGTGCCTGCCGAAGAGAAACGGGAGCCGGTGGAAGACCTGGCGACGGAACTTCCGGGGTGGGCCGCCCTGGAGGCCGGTGAAACGCTCCATATCCGACACGCGGGCAGCCTTATGTATGTCTTGGGGGCCTTGCGGGCCACGGGGCACTGTGGAAAATGTCACGACGGGGACGGGCGTGACTTATTGGGCGCCTTTCGCTATAGGATGCATGAAATCGCCGACGACTGATGACAGTCGGGTCGTTGAGTTTGTAAGAAAATTCTTCAAGATGTCATCTGGATTAGAACATGCTGCCTGGCCTTGGCCTTGATACAGGGGCTTAGTATTTTTCCCAACCCACGCACGAACCGGGAATACCGGATCGCGCGGCACGTTTGGTAGGTCCTGTTTATATCGGCGGTATGAGACCTTGTTGGCAACCACGGGCGATCTTTTATGCGTATCCGCTTTAGTGCGATTGCCCCGTTTCACGTTGGCACCGGAGGACATCCCTGCGTTATGCTGGGGGGTACACTTTTTTACTTCTGTCTGGAGAGATCACCCATGCCCATCCCAAGATTCCTGCTTGCCCTTTTCGCCGTCCTGGCCGTAACCCGTTGCGCCCAGGCCAATCCCGTTTCCGTCGCCGAAATGAATACCTGGACCATTGTCGTCGCCGACGATGCCCTGCCCAGCGAGCGCTTTGCCGCCGAAGAGTTCCAGACCCTGTGGGAATCGTGGACCAGCATGGTCTTGAATCTGAAACCCCTTGGGGAAGCGCCCGCCACCGGCATCATCGCCATTGGCCCCGGTGCCGCCGCTACGGTGGGCATGGCCAGCGATGCGCTCGGGGAGGAGAGCCTCCACTACACCCTCACCGGCGACCACCTGGTCATCACCGGCGGACAGCCCCGTGGCACCCTCTATGGGGTCTATGAATTCTTTGAGCGCGTGGTCGGTACGCGATTCCTGACCTTCGACCACACCTGGTTCCCCGACGTGCGCACGAAAATCGCCCTCGAAGAAGCGGACTACACCTACACGCCCCCCTTTGGATTTCGCTGGAGCTATTATGCGGAAAACAGCGCCAACCCCGCCTTCGCCGCCCGTAAACGCATCAACACCATTCCTCAGGACGAAAAGTTCGGCGGCGTAACCCCGCAGAACCTGATTAACCACTCGTTTTTCCGACTTTGCCCCGTAGAAAAATATGGCGCGGAGCACCCGGAGTATTTTGCCCTCGTCGACGGGGAGCGGAAGCTGGAGATGCACGGTGGTGGACCCGAGTTGTGCCTCACCAATCCCGACGTGGTCGATGTGGTCGTGGAAGCCGTGTTGGCCGACCTGCGAAAGCAACCGGAGCTGCGTAATTACAGCGTGAGCCAGAACGACAACGATTCCTATTGTCGTTGCGACAACTGCATGGCGATTATCGACCGCGAAGGCACGCCCATGGGGGCCTATCTTCAGTTTGTCAATGCGGTGGCCGAGCGCATCGAACCGGAGTTTCCCAACACCACCATCGGCACCCTCGCCTATTGGCACACCCGCAAGCCCCCGAAAACCATCCGGCCCCGCCACAATGTGCAGTTTCAGCTCTGCAGCATTGAGTGTTGCACCCTCCACGCCATCAACGACCCGGACTGCCCGAAGAATCGTTCCTTCTGTGAGGACCTGGCCACGTGGAAGACCCTCAGCGACGACATCTGGATTTGGAACTACAACACCAACTTCGCCAACTATGATTTGCCCTTCCCCAATCTCCGCTCTATCGAGCCCAATGTGAAGTATTTTCTTAACAACAATGTTCACGGACTCTTCATGCAGGCCAATGGCAATGGCATGTCCGGCGAGATGAGCGACCTGCGAAACTATGTGATCAGCCACACCATCTGGAATCCCCAGGAAGGCGGCTGGGCGCGGGTGGAAGAGTTCTGTCGCCTCCACTATGGCGCGGCGGCCCAGCCTATCCTGGACTACCTCACCTATCTTCACGACGAGGCCGATGCCAAAGGGGTTCACCCGGAATGCTTCCCCACGGCCCTGGAGTCGGGACTCGATCAGGACCTCGCCCTGAAGGCCATGGCCTGGTTTAAGGAAGCCATGGAACTGGCACCCGATGACGTCGTGCGCAGTCGCGTCGAAAAGGCGAGCCTGTGCGCCTACAAGGCCCTGTTGGCCACCAGTGGCTCCACCCGCTATGAAGCCGGCAAGTGCTATCTTGATATCCCCGCCGAATACGCCACGCTGATTGATGACTACATCGCACTCGCACGGAAGTATGGCCTGACCCGCACCCGGGAAACCGTATTGGCGGAAACCTTCTTCGAAGAAATCAAAGGCATGACCGCGGGCTTCCCGGCGGTGCAGATTGAAAACGATATCTGGCGCATCACCGTGCTTCCCGAAGAAAACGGCAAGATGACCGAAATGCTCCACAAGCCCACGGGACGGGATATCGTCTTCCCCCGGGGCCGCATGTTCAATCGCCACCGTTCCATGGAAGAATGGGGCGTCCTGGGTTTCGAACCCCGCGAGCTGCTGAAATTCACGGCGGAATCGACCGACGACAGCGTCGTACTAACGGGTGCCCTCGGTGACCGCTTCACCCTGGAACGGCGCATCGGCTTTGACACGCTCGACCCCACACGGATCGTCTTCACCTCCAAGCTCACCCACAGGGGGGCTGAGCCCACCGCCTATCAGGTGTGGATCCACCCGGAGTATGACGCGGACTCCCTCGTGGACGACGATGAGGTCGTGACCGCCTATGTGGATGACCAAGGCTGGAAAAAAGTCAACGACGATTTCGAAATCGACCGGGGCCCCAACGACAATCTCCTGGTGGAAGCCAAGGGCAGTCAGTTCGCCTTCTACAATCACACGGAGAACTTTGGCATCGCCCAGATCTATGACCGCGACGCCATCCAACGGCCCCACCTTTTCTGGCACCCCAGCCGCTCCCAAATCAACCTGGAACTCTACACCCAGGTAAAAGAACTGAAGACCGGCGAGTCCCTGGACTATGGCTACACCGTGGCCTACCTGGATAAAGCCCCGAAGTAATCGGAGCAATTACTAGCGACCAACCACAACGGCCGACGCAACTGCGTCGGCCGTTTTTGTGTCCGTAGCGAAAGGCCCACCTGCTCCCCAGTCACGAACGCCAGCAACAGGCTATCGTTGCACTTGGCGGTTGAATCTCCCCCTGTTTACTCGGGACTTCGTACATCGTATACTCAATTTTTAGCCCATTCTAAACCCACTGGAAATCGATTTTGATTCTTAACTATCGCAAACGTCTCATCGCCCTTTCGTTATTGACCTGTTTAGCCGTGTCCGTAAACGCATTTTCAGAGGAGCACTATGCGACGTCCGTCGTTGTCGACGGGTCCACCGCGTTTGGTGCCTTGCCGGTGACCCTGTCCCTCGACGAGATAACCGCGACACAGGACCTGACAGGCGCGGTCGATGTGGCGAGTATCACGGTCGTCGACAAGAACGGGACGGCCATTCCCCATGCCCTCTCCGAATCCTTTAATTGGAGTGAATCGGGGGATATAAGCTGGGTCGTTGCGCCCAATAGCACCGACACCTTTGAGATACGCTTCACCAGCACCGAAAAGCGCCGCCCCTTCCTCGGACAAGAGCATACCCCGCGAATCGGTAACGGCGACTTGCTGCGCTACAACACCAACGCCCTCCGTCCCGTGGTAGTCTCCTACCTCTCGGGGCTCTATGACATTAATCGGGACGGCACCCGCGACGTGGTCGGCTGCTGGAATTATGCCTATCGTCCCGGCGCACCCTGGGATGGTGTCATTGTCTACCCCGGTCGCGGGGACGCTTTTGCCGTTGGGGAATTGAACCATCTGCGCTATGAATCCGACAAGGGACCGGCCTTCTTCAGTAGCATCTATATGCACGCCGCCATGGCGGACCTCAATGGGGATGGATTCCTCGATGTGGTCTATGCGCCCCTGACGGGAGACACCCTCCAGGTCTTCCTCCACCCGGGCACGCAGGAAGCCGGTGCGTGGCCCGTCTACCTGCCCAGCATCACCCTGCCCCGACCGAAGGGCACGTGGAATCCCTGCCGGATTGTCGATTTGGACGAAGACGGGGCCCTGGATATTGTTATCGGTGCTCCCGGCAAAGCCAAGGAGACCTACTGGCTACGTAATACCAATCCCGAAGGCTGGCCCATGGCCCTCGCAGAGCCCCTGGGACTGGACGTAGGCGAAGGGGTTTGCTTTTTTGATGTGGATAAAGATGGCCGCCTGGATGCCGTTGGATTGCGTCCCGCCGCCACCAAGGGCGTCCATGAATACGAAATAATCTGGCAGCCCCGCACGGTTGGAGACGGGCCCACCTTTGGCGAGGCCAACGTGCTGACGCACGTGGCTCCCCACTTCCCCACCCATCTCGCCAGCGTCAATGACGGTCCCGACCAGGGCCTCCTCGTGGTCCATGACGTGTATCAGAAGGTGTCGCTCTTTCCCCAGGGCGAAGATGGCTTCGGCGCGGCCAGGACAATCCAGTCACGCAACGCCGTCATGTCGCTCAGCGACCAGGCCTGGCCCACCTTCTGCGACTGGGACGACGACGGGGATTTGGACATCCTGGTGGGTGGGGGCTACGGCTGGCCCCGCATCGTCATCAATAGTGGAACGACGGAGCACCCCGCCTACGAAGAAGCCCAGCGGATTGAGGCGGCGGGAAAGGCCATACGCATTCTCCGCAACGAGATTCTGGGCGAACCCCTTCACACCCACAATATGGGGTACTCCTATCCGGTCTTCGCAGACTGGGATGGCGATGGCCTGCGCGATCTCATCATCCCCAACGAGACCAACCGAATTCTCTGGTGGAAGAACGTGGGCAGCAAGAACGCGCCCGCCTTCGGCCCCCAACAACGGCTCGCCGTCGACGGCTTCGAGGATTCGGAAGCGGCCCGCCGTCGTTCTGCCGAACGCGCCCTCAAGTCCACCTACCCGCAAGAAGAAGAACAGCCCTTCTACTGGCGGACCGGTGCGGCCGTCTTTGACTGGAATGGGGATGGCCTTATGGATATCGCCACCCATGACGGTGCCGAACGGAAGCTCACGCTCTTTTCCCAGTATCGCACCGCAGAAGGCACCCTCCGGCTCCGGAAAGACCGGAAGTTCCTCCTCGAAGATGGCCGCCCCATTGACGACCAAATTGTGAAGCGCGCCGCCCATTGGACGGAGTCCTTCACCCCGGTAGACTGGGATCGGGACGGGCTCATGGATCTCATGTACGCCTGCGCGGGCACACGCCCTGCCGACGGAAGCATCTATCTTCTGCGCAACGTGGGCACCGCACAGGAGGCCGTCTTCACTGCACCCCGCACCATGACGTGTTTTGGTGAACCCATAAAGGTTACCAGTCATGGGCCCCATCCGTGGGCGGGTGATGTGGATGGCGACGGCTTTCCCGACCTGGTGACCTGCGTTGAGTGGAGCGTCTATCCCTGGTACCGACACGCCGCATTGGAGTTGGATGGGCCGCCCACGTATCACCTCGAAACGCGCCGTATCCGCCCATGAAAACGCTACGGCAGGCGCATGCTACACGGATGGGCAGAAGACGATAGGGGCCACCAACGCCATGGAATCGCTACGCGGTACCGCGTTACAACGTCATCCTCGCGAACGCGGGGAGCCAGTAACGCGAACACAGCAACCGATGATACCCTCTGGATTCCCGCGTGCGCGGGAATGACGTACCGCCCTTGTTTGCACGGTCACACGGTTCTTCATCGTGCAGTGAGACTAAGATCAACAGCACCGAACGCGGGGTGCAGGTTTCAATACCTGTGATTCATGCTTGGCGAGTCGGGCTGACGTTGTCTCAGGCAGGAATGCCTGAGTCCCTGAAAGACGATTCCCTAAAGGGGCTTAGGCATTCCTGCCTGAGACAAGGCCCATCAAGGCCCATCAAGGCCCATCAAGGGACATACATGGGCCATCAACGCCATGGAGTCGCTACGCGGGACCGCGTTACAACGTCATCCTCGCGAACGCGGGGAGCCAGTAACGCGAACACAGC
>CAXBPH010000311.1:0-8196 GCA_963977445.1 uncultured bacterium
ATCAAATTCTGGGGGCTTCAGGCGGTATCCAAATACGCCCGTGAAGCCGCTGAATTCGTCAATCTTTATTCAAAATGGCGGGGTATCAATCGTTTCCCTGCGCTGGTAGACGCCTTTGACCTCCTTATCGAGCGTCCGGAAGTGCAGGCACGGGGCTTTACCCTGCCGGAGATTCCCAATCTTCGTAAATGGCTCGAAACCGAATCCAAGCTCGGCAACCCCGCATTGGAAGCCTATTGCGCCGAACATGATCACGCCGATATGCACCTCGCCCTCGCCTGGAGCAAGGCGGTCAATGTGACGGTCGGTGAAATTGTAAGTTCAGGATTGCCCCCCTTCCCGTTCGTGCGGGAATCCCTGGAGAAAGCCGGTGCCAAGGCCGATCTCATGGTGTGCTCGGCCACCCCAACCGGTGCACTGACGGAAGAATGGGAAGGCCAGGATCTGGCCAAGTATGTTTTCACCATCGCAGGTCAGGAGCAGGGCAAGAAAAACGAGCACATCGCTCTGGCTTCCGAAGGGCGCTACGACAAGAAGAACATCCTTATGGTGGGCGACGCCCCGGGCGATATGAAGGCGGCCCAGGCCAATGGAGCCCTCTTCTATCCCATCAACCCCGGCCATGAAGATCAGTCGTGGAAACGGTTCTACGAAGAAGCCATCGATAAATTCTTCGCGGGTGAATATGCCGGTGACTATGAAGCGAAAGTCATCGCCGAGTTCGAGCAGTATCTCCCCGACACCCCTCCCTGGAAATAGTTATCTTCCACCCCGTGTGGGCAGTCCCGTCTTCCGCAATATGCATCAAGGATTCCGATGAAAATCGTCGCTGACGAAAATATACCTTATGTGTCCGAAGCTTTTTCCACCTTGGGCGATGTCGTGCTGCGTCCCGGCCGTGCCATTTCGGCGGACGATGTCGCAGACGCCGATATGCTCCTGGTCCGTTCCGTGACGCAGGTTAACGAAGCGCTCCTTGGGAATACTTCGGTGTCCTTTGTGGCCACCGCAACCATCGGTGAAGATCATATCGACCGTCCTTTCCTCGCGGAACGGAGCATCGGCTTTTCCAGTGCCCCGGGGGGCAATGCCAACAGCGTCGGTGAATATATGGTCGCCGCGCTGCTCCATCTGGCAGAGAAGTACCATTTCGACCTCCCATCGAAATCTATTGGTATCGTGGGCGTCGGCAATGTCGGTTCAAACGTGGCCAGAAAGGCCGCCGCGCTGGGTATGACCGTGGTCTTGAATGACCCGCCTCGCGCAGCGACCACGGGGGATGAGAAATATCGTCCCCTGGAAGAAATTCTGAACTGCGATATCATCACCACCCACGTCCCGATTACCAAAGACGGCCCCCACCCCACGTGGCATCTTGTGGATGAAGCATTCCTGGCGGCACTCAAGCCCGACGCCATCATTATCAACAGTGCTCGGGGGCCCGTAGTCGACAATGGGGCGCTCCTCGACGCCCTGAACACGGATCGTCTTCTGGGCGCAGTGCTTGATGTCTGGGAAGGTGAGCCCGATGTTAATCTCGCCCTCCTCGACAAGGTCGATATCGCCAGCCCCCATATTGCCGGCTATTCCTTTGATGGCAAGGTACGGGGTACCGAACAGATATATGAAGCGGCATGCGCCCATCTGGAAATTGCCCCAACCTGGGATCCCCGGCCTCTCTTACCAGCGCCAGAACACCCCGCGTTTACCTCTGATAACAGCCCGGGCTTCCTGAAGCAGGTCGTTGATACGGTATATCCAATCCTGGAAGACGATGCGCGCATGCGGGCCATCGCCCAGGAGGCACCAGAAGCCCGTCGGGGGTATTTCGACATGCTACGAAAAACCTATCCCCGCAGGCGGGAATTCTACAACACAACCATTCAGGGTCCCCTTGAAGATAATCGCTTGCGGGAGACACTGGAGGGCATTGGGTTTTCGCTGGACGATCCGGGCACCTGAGCGCCGACTTTACGGCGTTTCCCTACGCTGTTAGACTACAGACCTCACTTCCTACGACGCGTAACAGGGCCCCGGCCCGAAGGTTTAGTTGCCATGCTTGTTCAAAAGATTGCCGAAAATGATTTCCTTACCGACGCGGATATCCAGCGTGTCGTGACCGATGCCTGTGCCACCATGGACATTGATGGCAAGCGCGTCTTGTTCATCATCCCCGATGCAACCCGGAGCATGCCCCTCCCCCTGCTCTTCCGCACGCTCCATGAAAACCTCAGCGGACGGGTGTCCAAGATGGACTATCTTATCGCCCTCGGCACCCACCCCCCCATGTCGGAAGACGCCATCAACACCATGCTCGGCGTAACCCCGGAGGCGCGAAGCACAACCTACGCCGACGTGGCCATCTACAACCACGCCTGGCAGGATCCGGAATCACTCACCACCATCGGTGCCCTCACCGAAGACGACATTGACGAGATTTCCGGTGGGTTACTCCGGGAATCGGTGGACGTAACCGTCAACAAGCGAATCCTCGACTACGATCTCGTATGCATCGTCGGCCCCGTCTTTCCCCATGAAGTGGTGGGCTTCAGCGGCGGCTATAAATATTACTTTCCGGGCATCGCAGGCGAGGCGATTCTTGATGTCTTCCATTGGCTGGGTGCCCTGATCACCAACTACGCAATTAACGGCACGAAGGATACACCGGTCCGCGCGGTCATCAACAAAGCCGCCAGTCTGATTCCCGTGCCGACCAAGTGCTTCTGCCTCACGGTGAAACGCAAGGATACACGGGCCGTCTTTTTCGGTGAGCCCCTCGAAGCCTGGAGCGCTGCGGCCGATCTCTCGAAAGAGACCCACATTGTCTACAAAGACAAGCCCTTCAAGACCATCCTGGCGCTGGCGCCCCCCATGTATGATGAAATCTGGGTCGCTGGAAAATGCATGTATAAACTCGAGCCCGTCGTGGCGGATGGCGGTGAATTGATCATCTACGGTGCCCATATCCACGAGGTCAGCATTACCCACGACAAATTGATTAAAAAGGTGGGATATCATGTCCGCGACTATTTCACCAAGCAGGTTGAGCGTTTTAAGGACGTACCGGGCACCATCAAGGCTCACTCCACCCACGTAAAGGGCGCGGGAACCTACGAAGACGGCGTCGAAACGCCCCGGGTCAACGTCACCTTAGCCACGTCCATTCCCAAAGAAACGTGCGATGCTATCAACCTGGGATATCGGGACATTTCAACCATCAATATAGCCGACTACGAAAATCGCGAAGACGAAGGCATTCTGGTCGTTCACAACGCCGGAGAGATCCTCTACCGCATCACAGGATCGTAACGATGCGATTGCTGATTGCTGCTGCACTTGTGCTCCTGGCCAGCGGTTGCTACAAGCCCCCGCCTGCCCAACCGGTGCACAGTCCTAAATCGGCAGCGGTCGCCGCCTGCGAGGCCGCCCAGGCCGCACTCCAGACTGGTAAAACGGATGAAGCGCTGGAACATGCTGCGGCCGCCCATGAAGCAGATCCTGCTTATGCCCAAGCCGCGTGGCTCTATGCCAGTCTCCTGGGTCGTGTGGGGCGCTATGACGACGCCCTGGCCGTCTGCACGACCCTCTGTGCCGCTTCGCCGAATTTTGTACAGGCCCACCTCCTGGAGGGTATACTATGGGAACGAAACGGGGAACGGGAGTCTGCCAATCGGGCCTATGGCCGGGTGCTGGCACAGTTGGAAACAGCGGAGGCCAATCAAGCCGCCTTACCAGCCTACGGGCTCTATGGCGCGGTAGCAGCCTACCTCCGCGACGGTAAACTGGCGGGTGTAAAGGCCATAAACTCGGTCCTGCTGCAGTTTCCTGACTATGGTCCCGCCCAATACATGAAGACCTGTATGCAAGACAAAGACCGCACCTTTATACTACGCTGGTTCTCTGAAAAACGGGAAGAAAACACGGAATCCCCGGAGAATTTGACCAAGGTGCAAAATCATACGACCCAAGGTTCCGATGAGACGGAATCCACATCGGCAGGCGACGACGCCTCCTGAGTTGCGAAAAGGAGAAGTATCACTATGGGTAAGAATGTAATCGTGGCGCAATCGGGCGGTCCCAGCCCGGTGATTAATAGCTCGCTACGCGGTGTAATCGAAGGCTGTAAAGCCTTTCCCGATACCTTCGGCACCATCTACGGTGGCTGGCACGGTATAGAAGGCGTCTTGAAGGAAGAACTCCTCGACCTTTCTGCCCAGACCGAAGATGAAGTCGCCCTGCTCCGCTACACGCCGGCCGCCGGTGCCATTGGTACCTGCCGGTATAAGCTGAAAGACCATCAGACCGAAGATTTTGAACGTCTTATCCAGGTGATGAAAGCCCACGATATCGGCTATTTCTTCTATAACGGTGGCAATGATTCCATGGACACGGCCAACAAGGTCGCCCTCCTCGCCAAAGAAAAAGGTCTCGACCTCATCGCCGTTGGCGTCCCCAAAACCATCGATAACGACGTCGGTGATTCTGAGTTCAAGCTCATCGATCACACGCCCGGCTATGGTAGCGTGGCACGCTATTGGATGGGCATCGTCCAGAATGCCAACCAGGAAAATGCGGGTTCCTCCCCCGCCGACCCGGTGCTGGTCCTCCAGGCGATGGGCCGTCAAATAGGCTACATCCCCGCTGCAGCCCGTCTCGCCGACCCCAAGCGGGAGATGCCCCTTCAGATTTACATGCGTGAATCTGATGTGAGCCCCGAGGAAATGTGCGACAACATCAACGACCAGCTCAAACGGGATGGACGGTGTGTTGTCGTGGTCAGCGAAGGTTTTGACGTTGGTGACCTCGGCGAAGTGAAGGATTCCTTCGGACACGCCCAGTTTGGTGCTTCTAAATTGACGGTAGCCCAAAAGGTGGTAAACCTTCTCAACGACAAGGGCCTTGCCACCCGTGGTGCCGCCCGGGGCCAGGTGCCTGGATGTGATCAGCGCGATACCTGCGCCTACGCTTCTATCGTCGACCTGGACGAGGCCTTCCGGGTTGGACAGAAAGCCGCCGAAATTGCCGCGAGTGGCGAGAATGGCTGGATGTCCACCATCCTCCGCAAACCGGGACTCATCTACAACGTGGAATACGACAAGGTTCCCCTGGAAAAAGTAGCCAATTCAGAGCGCACCTTTCCCGAAGCCTGGATTGCGAAGAATAAAATCGACGTTACGGACGAATTCCTCGCTTATGCCCAACCCCTCATCGGCGAAGACTGGCCCAGTGTTCCGGTCATTGGCGGGCTTCAGCGTTTCACCCGATTTGCGCCCTTGTTTGCCAACAAAAAACTGCCCCACTACGAACTTCAGGCCGCCCGGGAACAGGGCTGATCAAGGAGAAAACACATGCATGCAGGATGGGAATACATGACCATTACGGCAAACGTCTCCAACGGGCATGTCCATGACGACGCGCTGGATGGAAAACTGACCGCACTCGGCAATCAAGGTTGGGAGCTGACACACGTTACGCCATTAACCCATGAAGGTAAGACCACCTGCCTCATGCATCATTTGCGACGTATCGCCGAACGGCAACGCCAGGCGGGTTTTCAGCCCTGATAACCATGCTGAATTATGTTCGCCGTTGAAAAACACTTCGGGCGATTAATGTATAGATTAACTAAAGCATACAACACCAACCGGGAGCTCGGATAAAAATGGATAAAATGAACATCGGACTTATTGGTCTTGCCGTAATGGGTGAGAACCTCGTACTCAATATGGAACGGAATGGCTACGGTGTTGCGGTCTTCAATCGGACCGTGGCGAAGGTTGATGCCTTCACCGAAGGACGGGCCAACGGGAAGAACATCAAGGGCTGTCACAGCATCGAAGAACTGTGCGCCAGTCTCGAAAAGCCCCGTCGCGTCATGATGCTGGTGAAAGCCGGCTCGGCGGTCGACGACTTCATTGAGCAGCTTATCCCCCACCTCGAAAAAGGCGATATCATCATTGATGGTGGCAACACCTACTTCCCCGACACCATTCGCCGCGCCAAGTACCTTGAGGAAAAAGGCCTGCTCTTCATCGGGACCGGCGTTTCCGGCGGTGAAGAAGGTGCCCTCATGGGTCCGTCCATCATGCCTGGTGGCTCCAAAGAAGCCTGGACCCACGTCAAGGACATTTTCCAGTCCATCTCTGCCAAGGTTGCCGACGGCTCCCCCTGCTGCGAATACATTGGCGCAGACGGTGCCGGACACTATGTAAAGATGGTCCACAATGGCATCGAATATGGCGACATGCAGATGATCTGCGAAGTCTATTCGGTCATGAAAAACCTGCTGGGCATGTCGGCCACGGAACAGGCCGACGTATTTTCCGAGTGGAATAAAACCGAGCTCGACAGCTACCTCATCGAGATTACTGCCGAAATTCTTGCCAAGACCGATGACGAGACCGGAAAACCTATGGTTGACGTCATTCTGGATACGGCGGGTCAGAAAGGCACGGGTAAATGGACCTCCACCAGTGGTCTCGACCTCGGTGCGCCTGTTCCTACCGTCGCCGAAGCGGTATTCGCCCGATGTCTCTCTGCCGTAAAAGAAGAGCGCGTCGCAGCATCAAAAGTACTGACGGGCCCCGCCAAAGCCGAGATTACCGTCGACAAGGCCGAGGCCCTCGAAAACCTCCGCCTCGCCCTCTATATGGCCAAACTGTGTTCCTACGCCCAGGGCTTCCAGCTCATCCAATATGCGGCGAAGGAAAATGGCTGGAACCTCAACTATGGCGACATCGCCCTCATGTGGCGCGGCGGCTGCATCATACGCGCCCAGTTCCTCGATGAAATCAAGAAGGCCTTCGATAACGACCCCAATTGCGTCAATCTGCTTCTGGTCCCCTTCTTCAAAGACGCCGTAGACAAGGCGCAACCTGCGCTTCGCTGGGCTGTATCCGAGGCGGTCAAGGCTGGTATTCCCATGCCCTGCCTCTCTTCCGCCATCTCGTACTACGACAGCTACCGCGCAGAAGTTCTCCCTGCCAACTTATTACAGGCGCAGCGCGACTACTTCGGCGCCCACACCTATGAGCGCCTTGATAAGCCTCGCGGTGAGTTCTTCCACACCAATTGGACGGGCCGCGGCGGTGATACGGCCTCCACAACTTATAACGTGTAGGCATTAGCTGCATATTTGTTGACTATAACGCCTCCAGACCTACGCTGGAGGCGTTTTTATACTCCACGACGACGAGAAAAACACATGGCTGACATTACCGCAAGATTCACCCTGACGGGTGAGGATTACGAAGGCTATCTCCGCTATTTCTACGCCCATACCCTCGCGGGACGGCGTCACATGCGACGTCTGTATGCAATTGGCATCGCGGCCTTCCTCCTTTTTGTGTGGAAAGAATACGACCACCCGAAATTCGGGATAAGCCACCCAGGATATTTCGCGGCCTATCTGGCCATATCAGGAGCCCTCCTTGGCGTTGGCTATTGGTATGCCATCACCCGCCTCTGGCCCTTCATTGCCCAGTCGGCCGTGCGCATGTCCGGACAAAAAGGTATGTTCACCGAAACAACGCTGACCATCGGCGTTCATTCCATGGAAGTCGCGACCAGTCAGGGTGTCGGTACCCTACCCTGGACATCCGTCGAGGAAGTGGCGGATACGGACGAAGCCCTCTATCTTTTCATGGGGGGCATCAACGCTTTCATCCTCCCAAAACGGGGCTTCGCTACAGCCGCCGAGGGCGAATCGACCCTCGCGTGTATCCTCAACGCCATCTCCACGGAGGAAAGCGCTCACTGAGGCCAAGAAGCTCTCCTCAGGATACCCCTTCGCACAACGGCACGTAGTTGAGCCGGTCTACCTACCTGTGTCAATCTGTTAATCCCACGACGTATCCCCGCCCGGATTTGGAGATATCATTTCATGCCAAGAATTCTTGTTACCCGCCGCCCCCCGGAAAGCGCCATTTCCCTGCTGAACGACACCTTTGGTGCAGAGAATGTCGATGTCTTCCCCGATGATCGCCCCATTACGCGTGATGAGCTCCTCGCACGGGTCTCTGGCGTTGATGGGATACTTTCCATGCTGACCGAGAAAATGGATAGTGACGTATTTGATGCAGCGGGCCCACAACTGAAAATAGTGGCCAACATGGCCGTAGGGTACAATAATATTGACGTGCCCGCGGCGTCTCAACGGGGTATCGCCGTCTCCAACACCCCCGACGTGCTCACCGA
>CAXBPH010000312.1:0-8069 GCA_963977445.1 uncultured bacterium
CGCCATGGAGATAAAGGATGCGGCAGACATCCAGTCGGCAGCGGTGGCGGCACCATTGGCGATGGCGGGAACGCCCTGACCGGCTACATAGAATCCGGAAGATTCTTTCACACGGGCGTGCCAGCCAATATACAGGTAAACCATAAAGGTTAGGGTGACGAAAATATAAGTCCAGACTTCCACTGACATAAGACGTGCTCTCTCCTGCAACGTTTGGGTCTATTGGGGGGGATGTAGCGCGCGGGGGCTACTTATCGGCGTGGTGATCGCGGTCAATCTTGTCCATCATCTTCGCGTACACCAGGATGAGTATGACAAATACAAAGATTGATCCCTGCTGGGCCATCCAGAAACCAAAGGGCAGGTTACCGATGGAAACCGTGTTCAGCTGTTTCACAAACAGGATACCCGCGCCGAGGGATACGGAAAACCATACCACCAGCAACCAGCGAATCAGGCGAACATTTTTCCGCCAATAGTCTAATTTTTCTTCTTTTTCCATGGGCTCTCTCCAAAAAATCGTTGACACAACGTTCCGGTTATACACCATCAACCTGCGGCATACAAGTATTGGAGATAGGCACCCTGTGGCATGTGCATGATAGGGAAACCAACTTTACGGCCCCGAGGGCGATGTTTGGGCCGAATTAATAGTTGACATTATGTGAAATTATGTTAATAATAGGCCCGACCCTACGTAGGGGCGAAAATACCCCCCAGGCGGTACAGGGCGTGGGGGATGGCCCGCAGCGGGGTTGCGGGCACAACGGGTGGCGCAAAACTATCTCAAATCGACGGTCAAACTGGCCAGGAGTATCTTGCCATGCGTAAACGAGGCTTCACGCTGATTGAACTACTGGTGGTGATTGCCATCATTGGCATTCTTGCCGCCATCTTACTACCCGCCCTGGCGCGGGCAAGAGAAGCCGCCCGCCGTGCGAGCTGTCAGAATAACCTGAAGCAGTTGGCGCTGGTCTTCAAGATGTATGGCAACGAAAGTGAGGGCGAACTCTGGCCCGAACTAGACGGCGATGAGGCCTACGGCAACAGCAGCATTAACTGCAATGCCGATTGCAGCCCGTCAGAAGACTACTTTGATTTCTTCGCAAGTATGGAGCAGATCTACCCCGAGTATCTCACGGATCTGGGTGCGCTCCTTTGCCCCTCCGATTCGGGCAACTCCGGCGATGTGGACGAGGTGGTGTTTAAGATCAGCGATCTGGGTGGCGGCACCTGTCCCCAGATTTGCACCGGCCGGGTGACCAATGCCGACGAGAGCTATGTTTATCTGAGCTATCTGGTGGATCAGACCGAAGATACCGATCCCGCTATCGATGTGGGATTTCTGTTCGGCGGAAGTCCCTTTGGTGCCGATGTGCCCGTCCAGTTGGCCGGGCTTTTCGGCTATGTGGCTTCGGTAATCAACAAAAATCCTGCCGACGACGTGTTGGTCCACAACGATCTGAATCTGGCGGCCATTGGATTCAGTGGCGCAGGCAATGCGGGGGGCGACACCCTCGCCCGCCTTCGTGAAGGAATTGAGCGCTTCATCATCACCGATATAAATAACGCCGCATCAAGTGCGCGGGCCCAATCTCAATTGGTCGTCGCCTTCGACACGGTTGCCTCCAACTTTGGCCACGCCATCAATCCGGCGGGGGTCAGTCCCGGCATCGAGCTCTACAACCACCTTCCCGGAGGGAGTAACGTGCTTTACATGGATGGCCACGTCGATTTCCAGCGCTACCCCGGGAACTTTCCGGCCAGCAAGAACTTTGCAACGCTGGCAGGGTTCTTCGGCGCTCCCTGAGTCCTGGTATCCAAACCCAAAGCCCGGTTCGCCGGGCTTTTTTTGGGTTGACAAGGCAGGGTGCCTGGTACGATATAACCTGGCAGCACCTGACGACAACGGCACGAGGCGTGCTGTTTAGCGTCACCGAGATAAAAACCAAAGAGGAATCGGTTCTGTAGACGTACCCCTTTTGCGGATCGCCTTTTGGGGGAGTCCGAAAGAGGCATTTCCCCTCCGACACGGTGTCGTGCATTCGAAAATCCAGATTGCTGACACCGCCCATCGTCTTGACACCAATAGCGTTATGTGGGACAATAAAGATGACAGATTACCATTCCGTCGGGGGATGTATATGAACTGAGGAGCAATCGACAGCAGACTATGGGTATCTCAATCGGATCAGCGTCATTCAACGTTTCTACCCTGAGCAACGGGGCAGCCAACCGGAATTATCCGGCGGCTTCTACCCGTGTGTCCAGTGGAGAGGCGGCGCGTCTGAACCAGGAAGCCAATTCACAGCCCGTTCAGGTGGGATTTGGCGAGAATACCCTGTCTACTTCTGGCGCTGCCCTGCAGGCAATCGATAGCAATTTTGAAGTGGCCCAGGAAATTGTACCCACCGTTCAGGAACTGCGCGAGCGGTCCCGTGTGGTCCAATCCGAGTTGCGACAGGAGGCAGTGCGTCCTCGTCCGGTAGAACGGCCCGAAGAATTGCGCCGCCGCGAATCGGTCCGTCCCGAAGCGGATCCTGCCGTCCAGAATTTTGTTCAGGACACAGGGGGCGTGGAAAACATCGCGCCCGCAGCGGCACCGGAAGCGCCCGTCGGAAATGCCCCATCCGAGTCGGCGACGCCTACCGTCGCGACCCAGCGTTCCGACGTTGCCACACCCGGAACGACCGTTCCCCCAGCCGCGAATCGTATCGACTTTTTCGCCTGAGTGATGGGGGTGGTCGGGGGACAGCCCCGGACGTCTCGTTATTCTTTCCTCTATCGGATTAACTTGTTTGGCCACGTCGATGACTTTCCTTTGTCGCGTGAACTGGTCCGGTGCCGTCCCGGGTCGCTCGCTTGGCCACGTCGGTGATTTTGCTTTGTCGCGCGAACTGGTCCGGTGCAGTCCCCGAGTGAGTTTGCTTGGCAATGGCGTCCTCCCCGTGCCACGCGATCCGACCCCGTCGGTTCGTGTGTGAGTCAGGGAGAGGGACGTAGTGACTCACCCAGTGTTCTTGGTGGTGGTTATTTTCCGTCCGAGAGTACACGTTTCCAAAGTGCGTGTTACCGTGGCTCCGTTCACACGAACCGACGTTGTCAGATCGCCCACCTACGGCGCGTCTCCGACGTGGCTCGATTCGCGTAGATCGGCGACAGCCCCGCCCGCCTCATGGATCGAAGCTCTTCCCTCTGCTATCGTAACTAGGCCACAGTATCTTTCCTGCTGGCGTGTACACCCCAACGCAGGGAAGGCAATTCAACCGAGGACCCGTAGTATGTCAGTGCAAACTTTTTCGCGATGGATTGTTGTCTCCACCGTTATGCTGTCCATGTCTGTAGTTGCAGACGACGCCTTTATCGCCTCCGGTGAGCAGACGGCCCGGCAGGTCATCACGACCAATAATTCCAACTACACGGTTCCGGTGGGTGGCACGGCCGATATGGACAACACGACGACCCGCCACCACGAGACGTGGAACATCGACTTTCAGAATAACGTGGCGCTCACGATCGAGAATACGGGATCGGTGCCGGTGCTTAATCCCCGGGTGGTGACCAACGGCAAGCGCAACTGGCACTCTGTGGAATCCATGATCGCTGAATTCACCGAAGGTGCCCGGAACGAACAGGAAAAAATCTACATGATTTGGGAAAGTCTTCGCCAGAATCGGCACCATGACTATCCCCTGTTTGGTGCCGATTACCATGACCCGGTCCGCTTTTTGAACGTCTACGGCGGTGGCTTTTGCGATGATTCCAGTGCGTCGGGCGCAGCCCTCTATTCCACGGCAGGATTCAACGAAGGCGCGGGGGGAAAAGACCCCTTCCAACGGGGGCTGCATGGTCATGTCATGTGTGAGGTGTGGCACGATGGCGACTTCCAGTTTATGGATATCGATCAGGACACCTTCTTTCTCGACCGGGAAAACAGGAAGCCCGTCAGTGGCGACACCCTCACGCGCGATCACGATCTGGCCCGGCGGGAGCTCGCCTTTGGCCCGTTGTTTCAAGGGTGGGATGCCCCGATTGCCAATGCGGCGATGTTTGGCGTCGACGATGTGCGCACGACCTATTGGAGCACCGACCACACCCTGGACTATGGCCTGCGCCCGGGTGAGCGCCTGACCTTCTATTGGGATAGGGCCGTAAAAACACCCTGGAAACTACAAGCCCATGTCCATCGTTTTTTCAGCAACTCCGAATTGGTCTACGCCCTTCCACGAGACGAGAAACGTCTGGCCGATACCGACGTAACCATGGAAGGCTTCCGCCCCACGGAATCCGGTTTCACGATAGAAAGCGACGCTGCGTCACTCACAATTCCCGTATCCACGGCCTACACCATCTGTGGGGCGACCCTTGTGGCCGAAGTGAGCCGGGATTTTCCACCGAGCGGCATTTTTATCGTGGAGCTCTCCTTCGATGGCGAAAACTTCACGGAAATATACCGACGCATGGCCCTGCCGCGATGGCCTATGAATGTGCCCCTCGATGCCGCGCTGCAGACTGCCGGCGGCGAGGCCAAGCGGGCCTATTGGATTCGACTGCGCTGTGAAAAAGCCGCCGGCGCGACCCTTGCCGATGTTACCTTGAAGACGGACCTCTACGCCTATCCCATTGCCTTGCCCCGTTTGTCTGTAGGTGAAAACAGGGTGGCCTACACCGACGACACGGCGACACCCCACGAGGTGACCGTAACCCATCGCTGGCGCGAGTCCGGCAATGTCGTTGCACCCATGCCCCCCGTCATTCCCGAGACACCTGCGTCGGGTGCCGTGGTGTCCGCGACCTACGTGCCTTTTGCGTGGCCTTCTGTTGATGGCTGTGATGCGTACTGGCTTCGGGTGAGTCGTGATCCAGGCTTTAAATTTCCCTATCGCCCCAACTACGACGTCGTAGTTTCCGAGACTTCCTATGAAGTCCCCTTTCGGGGAATGTTCTCGCCGGGCGAAACCTATTACTGGCGGGTGCGCCCCCGACTGGCCAACGGGCTCTGGGGCAACTGGAGCGATACGTGGTCCTTCACGTGGAGTGGTCCGACAGTTCCCAAAGACGTAACCCTGACGACGAAGGATGACCGCGCGACCTTCAGCTGGGACGCCAATGCCTCGGGCACCACGCCCGTCCGCTATCGGGTCTATGGCAGTGACGAGAAGGGCTTCAGTATCGGCGACGCGACGATACAGGCCATGGCAAAAGGTCCCGTGCCAGTCTTCGAGGACGTCACCACAACATCGCTGCTTGTGGGTGGTCCTGTGGCAGATGGACCCTTGGCTAATCTTGCCTATTACCGTGTGGTGGCCATCGATGAGCAGGGCGTGGAGAGTTGTCCCTCCGACTATGTGGAAATGCCCCGTCCCCGGGTCTACACCGCACCCGTGACCACCGCGAAGGTGGGGGAAGCCTACACGTACCCCCTCAAGACCATCGCCTCCATCGGCGATTGGCAACACCGCTACGACAGCCCCGGCGACGCCTTCTGGGAGAAGGAAAGCTATCATTATGCGCTGCTGGAAGGTCCATCGTGGTTGACCATCGATGAAGATACCGGACTGCTCCACGGAACGCCCCCATTGGGCAGCGCGGGCGAGGAGACCGTGCGTGTGGAGGTGAAGACCATCTTTGTCGATGATGTGGGAGAGACGGGAATCAGTGCTCAGGACTTTATGGCACCCAAGGCGGAGCTGGCAGGCGTAGGTGAACACCGTTTTGTCGTAACGGTGGCTGATTAGCCAACTGAGTGGGCTGGGATTCATTTGGTTAGGGTAGTGTCTCTTTCCCGTGCCACGCGATCCGACAACGTCGGTTCGTGTGTGTGCTATGGAGAGTGACGTGTGACTCAATCAATGGTTTTTGTGGTGGTTTTTTTGTCCGCGAGTCCGCTGTTCAAAGGTACGGGGTGCCGTGGCTTCAGGCACACGAACCGACGTTGTCGGATCGCGTGGCACGAGGAAGAGGTCCGATCCCCCATTGAGACGATCAGTGCAGTCCCCTACGTAATAATTTCGCGGATGACGCTGGCGGGTTCTACGCCGGTTAGGCGGGCGTCGAGGCCCTGGTAACGATAGGTGAATCGTTCGTGATCGAAGCCGAGCTGGTGAAGGATGGTGGCGTGTAAATCGTGGACGTGTACCTTCCCTTCCGCCACGTTGAAGCCAAGTTCGTCGCTCTGGCCGTGAACGGTGCCGGGTTTGAAGCCGCCGCCGGCCATCCACATGGTAAAGGCATTGGGGTGGTGGTCACGGCCATCGTCACCGTCGCCCTGAACCATGGGGGTGCGGCCAAATTCGCCGCCCCAGATGACGATGGTGTCGTCGAGGAGTCCCCGGGCCTTTAGGTCTTTCACCAACGCCGCACAGGCCTGATCCGTATCCTGGCAATTTTTGGTAAGTCCACTCCGGAGGCCGCCGTGCTGATCCCAGGCTTCGTGGTAGAGCTGAACGAATCGGACGCCCCGCTCCACCATGCGGCGGGCGAGGAGGCAGTTGTTGGCAAAGGAAGGTTCGCCGGGTTTGGCACCATAAAGGTCGAGGACGTGTTGGGGCTCGCTCTTGAGGTCCATGAGTTCGGGCGCACTTTTCTGCATGCGGAAGGCGAGCTCGTAAGAATTGATGCGGGTCGCAATATCGGGATCGCCCATGACGTCAAAACGGCGACTGTTCAAGGTGTTGAGCGTGTCGAGTGTATCGCGCTGGGCCTGGTTGTCCACCCCCGGCGGATTGGAAAGATAGAGCACCGGGTCGCCACTGGTGCGAAACATGACTCCTTCGTGGACGGTGGGCAGGTAGCCGCTGCTCCAATTGCCCGAGCCGCCGCTGGGCCCTTTGCTGCCGGAGCTGAATACGATAAAGGTCGGCAGGTTGCGGTTTTCGCTGCCGAGGCCATAACTCGCCCAGGCACCCATGCTGGGGCGACCAAACTGTTGGGAGCCCGTGTTCATCATAATTTGCGCCGGGGCATGGTTGAAGGCATCGGTGACCATACTTTTCACGATGGTCACATCATCCACGATGGAGCTGAAATGGGGCATGAGGTCGGAAACCCACGCACCGGATTCGCCGTATTGCTTAAAATCGAAGACGGGGCCCAGGAGGCGGGAGTTGGGGTTAATAAATGCGGCGCGATAATTCTTGAGGAGACTGGCCGGCGGCAAGGTGCCGTTGAATTTGGCGAGCTCCGGCTTGTAGTCCAGCATTTCCAAATGACTCGGTGCGCCCGCCATGAAGAGGAAGATGACGTTCTTCGCTTTGGGGGCAAAGTGGGGCTTTTGCGCGCCCAGGGGATCGGTCGCCGCCGACGCAGCGCCGGGGCCCAGCAATTGGGCGAGTGCCGCCGTGCCGAGTCCAACGCCGCATTGCTGGAGGAACCAGCGACGGGCACTGTTGGGGCCGATGGGGGGCGTGTTGTGATTACAGTTTTTCGCCATGGGACTGCCTCTCTGATTGCTATCTGGTGGACCGGGTGGACGATGTGGACGTAGTGGACTTCTCTGTTCGTCCACATTGTCCACACCGTCCACCAAGTCCACAAATCTTCTCTTGATTCTACGCTATTTCGTGTCGTGTGTCATTTCGCTCATTGTCGTGTGATCGTTTCATCCAGGTTGAGCAATACCCGCGCCGCCAGGGTGTTCCGGGTCGATGCCCCCCTTCCTGATTGATCATGCTGTTGCGGAGGAAGCCTATGCCAATGTGCCGTGCCCTTTCCGCGCAACATGCCGTTGCACTGATCGATTAGTGTGACGAAGTGACCGGCAGGTCGCAAATTGGCCTTCGGGGCGGGGACTATCGGTCCGTCAGTCTCGATTTGTGTTGTTGGGGGGCAGGGTCAGGGCAAACCAGATGAAGTAGATGAACAAGGTCTGCACGTAGACATTATCCCACAGGGGGAAGGAATAGGGCGTATTCATGGCTTCTTGCCAGGGACTTCCGATTTCCAAACCGGCGGCGTCGGCGGCTGCCTTGATTTTCTCATAGACGAAAATCCAGCGAAGAAGAAAATAGAGGGCCACCCCACTGATGATAAGGTAAATCGTGTGGGGCCACTGGGCACGTTGATAGGCC
>CAXBPH010000313.1:0-8056 GCA_963977445.1 uncultured bacterium
GATGAACGGCCCAAAGCCTGGGGCGTGGTCGGGCTCAGTGCAGCGGTGGCTGCAATTTCCATGGGTTCCCTGTTTGACGGGGTCTTCTATGGTGCCACGTCCGCGCTGGGGTGTCTTATCGGTGCGATGTGTCAACGGAACTGGTCCTACGGCCGGCGTCTGACGACACTCGTAGGGAGTGCCTGTTCCGGTATTGCACTAACGTTGCTGTTCACGTGGAATATGTACCGTCACAGCGTTACGGTTTTCATGAATGCCCGGGTTGCCGAACTGGAAGCCCAGGCCAATGTAAATCAGTTGTGGCTGGACGTATTTCGCTGGTACGACCTGAATTTTGAATATATCGGTATCGGATCCATTTTCGGGTCTGTGTTGCTTATGTCCGCCTATCTGCTGTGCGTGATTGACCGGGAAAATATCCGGAAAATCGGGCCACCACGGCGACGTACAACCGGATTCCAGCGGATGGGTCTGCCCGACTGGCTCGTGTGGGTTGCCATTGTTGTGGCCCTGCTCTGGTTTGTGGATCATCGTTGGCCAAACGATGCACTGCGCGTGATAACCTGGAATGCTGCCGTGGCCCTGACGTTGATCTACTGGCTCAACGGCTTGTCCATCCTGTTGTATGCCTTCGCCACGATGAAGGCAACGGCACTGGTAACGTTGCTGGTGTTTTCGGGCATGTTTTTGTTTGGCCTGATGCATTTGCTGAGTCTGGTTGGACTCTTTGATACCTGGTGCGATTTCCGCATTCGCCGTCTGGCGTTGCTGCGGCGTGTGGGGCTTCGCTCCGACGATAACGATTACGAATAGCATGCGCGGCGAATTGGTGTTCGCCGTGATGTCTCGTGAAGCACGGCCTGGCCCTGTTTTTCGGGACAATAAACCCCAATTGGACAGGGTAGGAGCCATGAAGGCCCACCTTGGCTATACACGAGCAAGCAAGTTGGCCCCCACGGGTGGTCACGCTTGCGTAAAGCCTAACGAAGGGAAGTATTCCAATGAAAATCATCCTGTGTGACGACGTAGAAAATCTTGGGGAAATGGGCGAAACCGTAACGGTCGCCGACGGCTATGCCCGTAACTATCTCCTTCCTCGTCGCCTGGCCGTGCGCGCCGATTCCGCGAGTGCCAAGCAGATCGAACATGAAATGGCTATCATCAAGCGCCGCGAAGAAAAACGTCGCGCCGAGCAGACCAAAGTCGCCAAGCAGCTTGAAAAGGCTACCGTCGAGATTCAGGTCCGTGCAGGTGAAGGCGACAAGATCTTCGGATCCGTCACCGCCGGTCACATCGCCGAGAAGCTTGCCGAGATGGGTCACGAAATCAATCGTAAGACCATCCAGCTTCCCGAGCCCATCAAGACGTTGGGTATCTTCAAGGTCGCGGTGAAATTCCCCGGTTCCATCGAAGCCCAGGTCAAGGTGTGGGTAACGGGCATCGAAGATCCGAAGAGAGCCGCCGCTGAAGCGGAAGCAGCAGCGCAAGAAGCAGCGGAGCTGGCAGCGGAAGAGGCGGCAGAAGCCGCAGAAGAATAAGTGTCCCCGCGCGAGCAGACCAAAGCCGTATTTGATCGCACGCCGCCACAACATATAGAGGCGGAACGATCAGTGCTGGGCGCTATGCTGCTCAATCCAGACGCGGTAGGTACAGCGGTGCAAATCCTTCAGGATGACCCCGCCGATATATTTTATGTAGATGCCCATCAGCACATTTTCGCGGGAATAATTACTCTTTCCCGCGAAAACGTGCCGGTGGATATGGTTACCCTGACCGAGGCCCTCACCCGGAATGGTGACCTCGAAAAGTCCGGTGGTGTTTCCTACATCGCCGAGCTCACCGACGCCGTGCCCACCTCGGCCAACGTCGAGTATTACGCCAAGATCGTGCTGGAAGCGGCGCTCCGTCGCAAACTCATCACCATCTGCACCCGCTGTGCCGGCGAAGCCTACAAGTCGGAAGGGGAGGTGGACGACCTCCTCGACATGGCGGAATCGGAAATCTTCAGCATCGCCCAGCAGCGGCAGCTCAATCCGATTCACAAAGTGGCCGATCTGCTGCAAGATGGTATCGCGCGCATCGAGCAGCAAATGAAGAACGAGGGGGGCATCACCGGTGTTCCCACGGGCTTCCACAAGCTCGATGAAATGCTCTCGGGCATGCAGCCTTCCGATATGATTATTCTCGCTGCGCGACCGTCCGTTGGTAAAACCGCGTTTTGTCTCAATGTGGCGGCCAATGCCGCAAACCAGCATAACAAAGGTGTGCTGCTCTTCAGCCTCGAAATGGCCAAAGAGCAATTGGTGCAACGTTTGCTCTGTATGGTTGGCCAGGTCGACAGTAATCGACTGCGCTCGGGCTTCCTCGCTCGGGCTGAGTTTCCAAAGCTGCAGCAGGCCGCAGAAATCTTGAGCAAATCCCATATCTATATTGACGATACGGCCAACATCAGTGTGCTCGAATTGCGCTCCAAGGCACGTAAACACGCCGCCCAACACCCCCTGAATTTGCTGATTATCGACTATCTCCAGCTCATGTCCGGCTCGTCACGGTCAGAAAGTCGCCAGGTGGAAATCTCAGAGATCTCCCGGGCGATCAAGGGGCTGGCCCGTGAATTGTCTTGCCCGGTCATCGCCTTGTCTCAGTTGAGTCGTGAAGCGGAAAAAGACGACGGTGGCACACCCAAACTCTCTCACTTGCGCGAATCCGGGGCCATCGAGCAGGACGCCGACGTGGTCATGATGCTCTCACGCCTGGGGGCGGCCGAGCAGGAAGGCCGGGAAAACGTAATCCGACTTACGGTCGCCAAACAGCGTAATGGCCCCACCGGTGTCGTTGAGCTCTTGTTTGAGAAAAATATTCAGCGCTTTAAAAACCTGGGAGATGCTTCCGGGGACGAAACGCCGGCACCGTATCAGTCCTTTGACGACGACTATGCCGTCGAAGAGTACTACGAAGAAGACGATACGCCGTTCTAAATGGCATCAGAATATGCTATGATCCCACCGTTCATCACCATGCTTTTACACGACGGGTGCGCATGAGTCGTGGGAAGATAGAATACATCCACACCTTTTGACTGGTGCACGACCGCGTGCACCGCTGCGATACCCCATCGGGGTAGGAGTTTAGACATGTTTCAGGGTTCGTTCCCAGCTTTGGTTACCCCGTTCTCCGATGATTTCGAAATTGATTTCGATGCCTTCGGAAGGCTCATCGATTTTCATCTGGAAAATGGTACCAACGGTATTGTGCCCTGCGGGTGCTCCGGTGAAGCCGCTACCCTGTCCCACGACGAGCAAAAAAAGCTGATTCGCTTTGCCGTCGAACGCGTCGCCGGACGGATTCCCGTGGTGGCCGGTACGGGATCCAATAACACCAAGGAAGCCGTCGGACTGACCAAGTACGCCAAAGAAGTGGGGTGTCAAGGTGCCCTGCTCATAACGCCTTACTACAACAAGCCCACGCCCGCCGGCCAGATTGCCCACTACACCACGGTGGCCAACGAAGCCGATATTCCGGTCATGCTCTACAACGTGCCCGGCCGGACCGGTACCAAGATTTTTCCAGAGACCATTGCGGCGCTCAGCAAGGTGCCCAATATCGTTTCCGTGAAAGAGGCGTGCGGCAGTGTGGATCAGGTCTCTCAGATCTTGAGCCAATGTGACATCAATGTCATGTCCGGCGATGACAGCCTTACCCTGCCCATGATGGTCGTGGGTGCCAAGGGCGTGGTTTCGGTTGCGGCCAACATCATTCCTGGCATCATGTCGGAGCTTTGCGCTGCGGCGAATGCCGGAAACTATGACCGGGCCCGGGAGCTTCACTACAAAATGCTGCCCCTGACGACGGCGCTCTTTCTGGAGACCAACCCCATGCCCGTAAAGGCAGCGATGGCCAAGATGGGTATGATTAAGAATGTACTTCGTCTTCCCCTGGTGCCCATGACCGACGAGTCCGCGAGTCGTATGGATCCTGTCTTGAAGGCATTGGGCCTGATTTAATTTCCCACCAAAGTGTTCCATTTTGTAAGGCTGCTGAGCAATCAGCAGCCTTTTTTACTTGCCAAGAGTATGAAGTTGTACTCAGATGCGTATATTTCAGTGAGCAAGTAGTCGGCAACCAGCCGCAGAGCAGGTGGCTTGAGAAAGGCCCCTGAAAGAGCCTGGGTTGCTAGGAGTCAGGCTCCTGGTAAAAGTTCCCGCCAGAGAGGCCGCTTGGGCATAGCCCGGTGCTGAGCGAAGCGAACCCTGGATAGAGCCGCTTCCCCACATTGCCCGACCTGTCTGACGATTCCGAAAGCCGACGTCGCTGGCCTCGTTGAACATGCGGCCGTCGCCCTTTATACTGGGAGACGTGTCACGCAGTCTACGACCGGAGGTTCAGGTCATGGGTATCCCCCCATACAGCTATCGATTTAACGCGAAACTTTTCCCCTTAATGCTCCTGGCATTCACCGTGGCGCTTTGTCCGTCGGCGAAAGCGCAGGATACCGACGTGGAAGGTACGGCCCTCGACCTGTCGGAAGACGTGCCCAATCAGACGCCCAATCAGACTACGCTCAAGCTCGGCTTGGGGGCACTGGTCTTGCCCGATTTCGAAGGGGCGAAGGATCACGGTCTCTATCCCGTTCCGCTGTTGGAGTTGAACAACTGGCATCGCTTCAGTCTCTCCATTCGGGGGTTGACCTATCGACTCTATGAATACAAAAACGACGCCGAGAGCGAGTTCAAGAAAATAGAATTTCGCCTGGAGCCCGCCCTCAGTCCGTCGGTTTCCCGCAAGGAAGACAACGACTTTCTGTTTTTTACCCGGGGCGACAGCAACTATCTCCGTGGTCTGGGCGACGTAGATAGGGGCCTGGATGTGGGGGTGAATCTCTTCCTGCGCACTGGGCCGGTGGCCACCCGCCTGGCACTCCGTCAGGAAGTTGCCGGCGGTCACGAGGGATTTACCGCACGATTGGGCTTCGGGACCCGTATCCCCTTTACGCCGATGACCCGTCTGGGTATTGAACTTGCCACGACCTGGGCCGACGAGCAGTACATGGATACCTTTTTCAGTATCAGCCACCAGCAGGCCTACCGCTCGATCTATCGTTTATACAACGCCGACGGGGGCTTTAAAGACGGGTCCCTGGGGCTGCAACTGGAACACGACTTCAATGATCGTGTTTCCCTCGTGGCTGCCGTTCAATACACCCGGCTCCTGGGTGACGCAGCCGACAGCCCCCTGGTGGAGGGGCCTGGTGGCTCGGACGACCAGTTTACGGTGCTTCTGGGTCTGACGTACAAATGGACTTTTGGCGAGTAAGCCTTATTTCAACCGATGAATGACGGCGCCGCTGCACAGTTTGGGGAAGAAGTAGGTGGATTTCTGTGGCATCGGTTCTTTCGCATCGGCGCACGCGCAAATCTGTTGTGCTTGCGTCGCCTGCAAGATGAAAGATAGTTTGCCCCCTTCGTGGCCGGCCTTCATGGCGTTCGCGGCGTTCTTTTCATAGGTAAACACCGTCCCCTCGGGAACGCCAAGTGTTTTTTCTATGATGCCCCGGTGCAACAGAGCCACATCGAGGTCGCGCCAGGCAGGGCCCCGGTCGGTGCCGAGGAAGGCCTCCCGATCACCTGCAAACTCCAGGAGATAATCGGCCCGATTTGGAATGACGACGCCAATGGTGCCCCGTACCCGGGACTGTTTGACCCGTTCCGTCAAATCGCCATTCACCGCCGTAATTCGAAAGTGCTTTGCGATACGATTAAGAAATATGTCCGGGTCGAAATCTTCGGGCTTGTCAATCACCCGATGGGGTGGGTAGATTTTCAATCCGGGGTCATTGAAGGACACAAAACCCATTAGGGCGTAATTGGCAGGATGATCATCCGGTAGTTCGCCCTGGGCGCGCAACGAATCCCGATACGCACAGGCCGTTTGAAAGCGGTGGTGACCATCTGCAATGTAGATCGTTTGATCCTTGAAGAAATCCCGCACCGCGCTGTCATCCGACACCACCCACACTTCCTGTCGCACGCCATCAATCGTGTCGGCGACCATGTCGGGTTCCCGCTCCTCCATGGTGGCAAGCAGAGGTCCGAGCGTGTTGTCGGCATCGGCGTAGAGACCAAAGACGGCCCCCAGATTGGCCTGCGTGGCGACGGTCAGTTTGAGTCGGTCTTCTACGGGCTTGGCGAAGGTGCGCTCATGGCCCAACACATAATGTTCGTCCGCCTCGGGAAGGCGAATGGCTCCAAAAAAACCACGCCGTACCTGGGCAATGCCATCGAGGTCGGTAAAGTGTTGCTTCAGGAGGTAAATGCAGGGTTCATCGTCCACCAGCAAACTGCCATTAGCGAGCCAGGCTTCCAGGTCGGCCGCCGCCGCTTCATAGGGGTCCAGGCCTTCCCGTTCTTCGGGCAAGAGGAGGTGCACCAGGTTGCAGGGGCTTTTCTCCATGAGGATCGCGCGCTCTTCGGGTGTGATAACATCGTAGGGGGGCGTAATTACATCGCTCATGTTCGAAACAGTGGCCGAGTTATAGCGAATTCCGTAAAAACCTTTAACTTCGAGCATGACAACGGGTACCTTTCCGGGGGCACGTAAAGCCAGACGGGATGTGGACACACGGGGCCGCTGGGCCCATTCCGATATCCCGACACGCGCTTGTGGCTCCTATTCTATAAGCTGGGCGATGTGGGTGCAACGATCCACGGGTGCTTTCGAGATGCCCGCCGGACTGTTTCTGATTTTGTCCTCAACCTGAAGGGGTTATGCGCCAATTGGCCAATAGGGAGACCGTGAAGAAAAGGCACTACATTACGCCGTGGCGGGGTGTCCTTCTCGCCCTGCTGACGGTAGAGTGCGTCTGGCTGATCGCGCCTCCCCCCGGTGCGTTCGTCGATCGCTGGTATAGCCAGGGCCTTTATCGTTGGGTTATGGCTGGTGTCAGTGCGCTACAGAACGCTTCGCCTGTTTCGCTGACCAGTCTGTTGCTCACCGGACTGGTTGCGTTTCTGATTTTTACGTTGGTGCGGATCTCCCGGAAACTTCGTAAGGACGCCCGTTCACGGTGGCACCTCCTGCCCTGGGGACTCGGTCTTTTGGCCCAGTGGATGATTTTATTGGGTTTCTGGATGCTGCTCCTTTGGGGGGCAGGGTACCAGCGCACGCCCGTGGCCGAGCGATGGGTGTTGAATACAGAGATTCTTTCTGCAGCGGAATCTGCCCAATTGGAGGCCGCGTTGCTCGAAATCATCGGCGACACCATCGAAAAGGCCCAAAAGACGGACCGAGATGAGGCGATTGTCGCGATTGCCGTCGCCATGGAACAACTTCTTCTGGAACGCGGTGAGAATGCCATACAACTGCCCCGACAGGTCCGCGAAACGCCTGCGGGGCTCTTTCTGGCCACGTCCACCGGGGGGATGTGTGTGCCGGTCGCCGTGGAACCCTTTGTCGATGGGGCCTATGACCCCGTCACCTTTACCCAGGTTGCCGCCCACGAATTGGGTCACGTGGCGGGTTATAACCGCGAGTCGGAGGCCACCCTCCTGGGATATCTCGCCGGACTGCGCGCCGAGAATTCTTTCGCCCGCTATGCGGTAGCCCTCGATATCTATATGGATCTCATTCGACGCACGGCCGACCCAGCCGCCTATCGGGTAGCCTGGGAGCGCCTGCCTCTGGCGGCCCGTGAGGATGTGGAATCCGGTTGGAAGATCGCAGACCACTATCGCATAAAAATTGCCCTCTTTCAGCGCGTGGGGTACCATGTTTATGACACGTATTTGAAGGCGCAGGGGATTCCCGAAGGAATGGCCAATTATTCCGTGGGTCTCCGACTTTTTTCGGGGGCCTGGCGCCAGGGACTCATCGAGATATCTCGCCCAGAGACGATGCTGCCAATCAAGGGAGATCGCCATGAATAAGAAATCCATTGCAACCCTGGCCATAGCCACCGTGCTTTCTTTCACGCTCTTTTCCTGCCCCTATTCTCCGGGACCCTCCACGCCTGCCAAAGGTAATCTCATGCGCCTGGAAGCCGTGGCCCGAAACCTGAACC
>CAXBPH010000314.1:0-8024 GCA_963977445.1 uncultured bacterium
CCCATCATTCTACCTCCTTCAAACCAACACGCATCTATGCATGCTAACAGTCACGGACGTCGGGTGCACTTTCGTTGACGGAGTGGGCGAGATGGTATTGGTCTGGTCTTGCTTGTTGGAGTCGGTGGTCCGAGACAGTCCCCGGATCGCCTGTTGTTTGCGCAGTTGGCGTTCAGTAGCGGCTTCATTTCCGAATGCGGTAGAGTACAGTTTGTACACGTACTTTCTTTCTCACAAGAGACTGGAGATTCCTTATGGTCTTTCAAATCCGCGCAATGCTACTGGTGGCCGCACTTTTCTCTGTGACTGCATCGGCAGATCAAGCTTCAACGGTTGTTGTGGCGGCACACGATGCGGCGGCGTCATCCAAGGCGTCTGCCGATTATGTAGCCGATGGCGAGGGCGATCAAGCCGAGATAAACGCGGCCATAGGGGCCTTGCCCGAAAGTGGGGGTACGGTACAACTCACGGAAGGTACCTTCGACATACGGCGCGAGGAGGGCAAGCTGGGGGGCGTGCTCATCGAGCGGAGCAACGTCACTCTCGCGGGGCACGGAATTGCCACTAAACTTATTCAGGCCCCGGCACAAGAGACCAATGTTATCCGCATCATTGGCAGTGGTGTGGGCCATGTCGTTATCCGTGACCTCTATGTGGATGCCAATCGGGATGCGAATCCGCTCGGCGAGGGTGACCCCGATGTATCCCATGCCCGTTTTGAGTTCTGCGGCATCAAGGCATTCCGAACCTTTCCGGGTGGCCCCAGCGGGGAAGACACCCATCACATCACCATTCAAAACTGTCACGTCGTCAACGCGCGCCGACTGGGCATCATGCTCGAAGGTCCGGCCATGACCGTGGCGGATAATTTCCTGGGCAACGCGACGTCTGATGTGGTGGAGATACTGACCGGTCCCGGTCAGATTCGCGGGAATTATGCGGAGATCACCGGTCGCACCCACGTGGCTTTTGGTTCAGACCGTGGCAGCAATATAATCATGTCGAACAATACGCTCCATGTAAAAGAGAGCGGCGATATCGATATTGGCTTTCGCTCCTGGGCCGGATCAAAGCACCACGCTATCAACGGGAATGTCGTGCGGGTGGAAAAGGGCGGAAAACTGGGGCGCGCCATGGATATTCGCGGCACGGAGACCACCGTGACGGGCAATAGCGTCTATAATCATGTAGACAACCCCACGTTGCCGCTCTATGTGCGGGGGGGCAATACCGTTTTGACGGGAAACGTCTTTGAGCACATGACCCTAATCATCGACGACGAGACGGCGTCACAGCGGCCGATAGTGATAAACAGTAATATTATGGAGAACACCACGATAGCGCACCGCCGTGGCAATCTTAATCCGGGTGAATAGAGCAACTTCGCTTGTCCACCTCGACATGAAGTTTACCCCGCTGTAAATAGATAGGGGTTCGTGGCTTATTCAGACCGTGCGCCCTGTTTCTACACATTCAACGAATTCACGAGATGCTGCATGCAATCCGAAACCCACATGCGCATTGGTTCCTTCCTTTTTCTTCTGATCCTTTTTGGGCTCTGGGAGACGCTGGTTCCCCGTCGTTCTTTGACCGCCCGTAAAATGCTTCGTTGGGTTAGCAACGTCGGTCTGGTCGTGCTCAGCAGTATCGCGGTACCCCTTATTCTACCTATTGCATCGATGGCCATGGCCACGCTCGCGGTTGAAAAAAACTGGGGCCTCTTCAACAACCTCGACTGGCCCTATCCCGTCGTTTTCTTGCTCAGCGTGATTCTTCTCGATTTCATCATCTACTTGCAGCATGTCATGTTTCACGCCGTACCCGTCCTGTGGCGTCTCCACCGAGTACACCATAGCGACGTGGATCTCGATGCCAGCTCGGGAATTCGTTTCCATATCGTGGAAATCGTGCTCTCCATGGTGCTGAAGCTCGCCGCCATCGTAACGCTGGGGCCGCCCGTTCTGGCGGTGCTGGCCTTTGAAGTTCTTCTCAATGGCACGGCCCTTTTCAATCATGCCAACATCAAACTACCGGCCAAAGTCGACGCCATCCTCCGTCTTTTTATTGTCACCCCCGACATGCACCGGGTACACCACTCGGTCATTCGCAAGGAAACCGATAGCAATTTCGGATTCAATCTTTCCCTCTGGGACCGACTCTGCGGCACCTATCGCGCCCAGCCGGAGAAGGGGCATGAGGGTATGACCATTGGTATTAGTGCCTTCCGAGAAGAGCGGGAACAGTGGCTGGATCGCTTGCTCCTTCAGCCGTTTCGGAAAGAACCGGATGACGCGGATAGTGACACGGCACAAAAAACGCACGAATAAAACGGGTGCTCCCAACCATTGGTCTCTGTTGTCCCTGAAGTCGCTGTCGTCCCTGGGTAATCGAAGCGTGGAACCTCTGAAAAGGTTATTTCCTATCGACGAATCCTTGCATCATGCCCTACGGGTAACCTACCCTGCGCAACAGACTAGTTGAAGCAGTATGAGGAATTTTTCATGACGATTAACGCTGGTTACCTGCAATATGAAGTTTCTTTCGGCGACTGGGATGCCAATGCCGCCCAGGTGCGCACCCTCCTCGACCAATGTCGTGATCCCCAACTTCTGGTGCTTCCCGAACTCGCCTTTTCCGGCTATGACTTTAAGGACAAGGCGGAGCTACTTAGCCTCGCCGAGCCCTTTGATGGTGGCCCCACACGCGCCTTATTGACCGAGCTTGCCGCAGCAAAAGACATGGTTATCGTCGCGGGTTACGCCGAGTCGGCGCCGGAGGGCTGCTACAACGCGTCCATGCTGGTGTGTCCGGATGGCACGGCCCACAATTACCGGAAGATCCACCTCTTTAATCGTGAACAGGATGTGTTCTTGCCGGGGGATGCGCTACCCCGGGCCATAGATACACCCGTCGGGCGAATCGGCATGATGATTTGCTTCGACTGGTTTTTCCCCGAGACGGCCCGGTGCCTGGCCCTGGACGGTGCGCAGATTATCGCCCACCCCAGTAATCTCGTCCTTCCCTGGTGTCAGCAGGCGATGTTTGCCCGCAGTCTGGAGAATGGGGTCTTCACCATCACGGCCAACCGCATCGGCACCGAAGCCCGAACCGACCGGGAACTCACGTTTACGGGCGGTAGTCAGCTCCTGAGCAACCGAGGCGAACGTCTTGCGCAGGCCCCCATCGATGCCGCCGCCGTGGCCCTGTGTCCCATTGAGCCTGCCGCAGCCGATGACAAGAGCATTGCCGGCAGGAATGATCTGCTCGGCAGCCGTCGGCCCGAACTGTATACCGCACTCCACTAGGAGCGAGACTCCCAGGCCCGCCTTGACCTCGCTTTCGAATTCTGCTTAAATCAACGATTCCAATACAACACAGATTCACGTCGTTAGAGCAGTCGGCGATTTACCCCGGAAGTTGAGGAGAGCGCATTATGTTGAATTCATTTGCCCGGTGTCTGCTGGGCACCGTAGTCGCGGTAATGGTAACGGCTTCATCCTGGGCGATGGATCTCAGCGAGGCGACAATCGTTGTCCATGGGGACTCACCGGTTGTTGCCAAAGCGGCCGTTACGCTGCAGGAAGAGCTGGCCGAACGTAGCGGTATATCTCTCGCTGTTTCTTCGACGGCCCCGACTTCGGGGGTTATCATCCATCTGGGAACGGTCCAGCATTTTCCCGGAGTGAAGGTTCCTGAAAAAGCCGAAGGCTACGGCCTTGCCGCCAAAGGCAACACGGTCAATCTGGTGGGTTACGACGAGCGTGGGACACTTTACGCGGCCGGTCGGCTGATTCGGCTCGCCGACTACGGCCCCAATACCCTCACCCTCGATCTTCAATCGCCCATTGCGACCTCGCCCGATGTGCCCCTTCGCGCTCATCAGCTGGCCTACCGAGACACGGCCAACACCTACGATGCGTGGACCCTTGAAATGTATGAGCAATACATTCGGGACCTGATATTCTTCGGCTGTAATGGTGTGGAAATCATTACCAACCTCGATCCCAACGTCAAAGATGGCGACGTGATGACCGAGACCATGCGGGCCATGAATGTGAAACTGGCGGCCTTGATCCATTCCTATGGCATCGACGTGTGGCTCTGGTCACCGGTGATGGCCGATGGCGAAGAGGACGTAACGACGCCCGAAGGCCTTGAGATCGCTCTGGAAAAACGTCGGGGCTTTCTGGCCGACTATCCCGCCATTGACCACGTCTTCGTGCCCGGTGGTGATGACGGCGATACCCCGGCCGAATCGCTCATGCCCTTCCTCGAAGGTCTTGCTCCCATCCTCGGGGGGAAACATCCCAACGCCAAAATCTGGGTTTCCAACCAGACGTTCACCCTCGAGGAGAATGATTATTTCTTCGACTACCTGGCAACAGAAAGTCCCGAGTGGCTGGCGGGGCTCGTCTACGGTCCCTGGATCAAGATGGGTTGGGAAGAAATGCGCGAACGCACCCCGGCCCACTATCCCATTCGCCGTTATCCCGATATCAACCATACCGTTCGTTGTCAGTATCCCATACCCAACTGGGACCCCGCGTTCGCCAATACGGTTGGCCGGGAACCCATGATGCCCATGCCCGACATGCAGCAGCACATTTATAAACGCTATCTCGACGTAAGCGACGGCTTTGGCACCTACTCCGATGGTATCCACGATGACCTCAACAAGCACGTGTGGAACGTCCTTGGCTGGGACCCGGATGCAGATATGGATGAAGCCCTTCGGGAATATGGCAAGGTCTGGTTTGGTGTAGACCTTGCCCAAGACGTGGCCCACGGTATGCGTCTCTTTGAGAAGAGCTGGCAAGGGGTTATTTTCGACAACGATGCCATCGGAGAATCGCTGGCCTTGTGGGAAGACCTTGTGAAACGTGTTCCCGATTACGACACCAACTGGCGTGCTCAGATGTATTTGTTCCGGGCACGTTTTGATGCGAATGTCCAGGCGGAAGCCCGTGCGCAGCGGGGCTATGAAGAAGAAGCCCTGGATGCCCTGAAACAGGCGAAGAGTGTGGGTGTGGAAGCGGCCATCACCGCAGCCAAGGCAGCACTGGCCAAAGCCGATACCCCGGTGGCTCCCGCGTTGCGTGCGGGTATCGAATCCCTTGGTCCCATGCTCCTGAAGGGTATTGGCTACCAGCTCAGTGTCGAAGCGCCCTATCTTGCGCGTAACGCCGAGCGAGGCGCTCTCCTGGATTGGCTCGACCAGCCCGTCAATGACCGTCCCTGGCTGGAGCAACGTTTCGAATCGATCCTGGCGATGGAAGACAAGGCCAGCCAATTGGCTCGATTGGACGAAATCGTGAACTGGAAAAACCCTGGCCCGGGCGGTTATTACGACAACCTCGGGGCCGTTGGTGAATTCTCTCATGTGGTCTACCAGCAGTCCTGGGAAGAGGACCCTTCGGCGAGTCACACCGCCCGCGTCGCCTTCGCTAAATACAAAGCGGACCAGAAAACCATCCGGGAAGAAGGCAGCCAGGCCGAGGCCGACAATATGGTCTTCAAAGAAGAAGTGGCGCGTCTCGCGGGTGCCCATCAGGGTCGCCAGGAGATGCGTATGTCGTGGCAGAGCCAGATGGCGACCCTCTATGGCACGCCGTTGAAGTTGCGCTATGAAGGACTTGACCCCAAGGCCCAGTATCGCCTGAAAGTCACCTATGCCGGACGTTTCCATCCTTCCATGACGCTGACCCTCAATGACGAATTCGGAATCCACGGGCCCATCGGCCAACCCGATCCCATCTGGCCTGTCAGCTACTACTTGCCCCACGAAGCCACCAAGTCTGGTGCGTTGGATGTGGAATGGAACCTGGTTGATGGTCGCGGTTGTATGGTCGCCGAAGTGTGGCTTATAAAAGTTGGCGGAGCGTAAGGTTTTCGGAAACGGATTTCGAAAACCCCATTCGAGCTTCTAAATTTCTACAACTAATTCGGGCGTAAACGAGGTCAACCACGTTGATAAAAGCAAACGGAGAGGGTGCCACCTTCACGCGCAGCCGGTTCCCGGCAAGCTTGTGGGTGAGAAGAAAAGATGACTAATTTTTCGTCGCTGGGTACAGTTACCGTTTGATTTACAACCCGATTCCAATGCACCACGACGGGTTGCCATCGGAAACTGTCCCCGTGTTAGCAATCTCCCACGGGCAAGTCTTGCAGACTTGTCCGTGCCACCCAGACGTTTTTTTTGCTTAGGTTGAGACGGCTACTCCACTTCGAGCGGGGCATCTGGCAGCGCGAATTCCATTCGTCGATGGCCGGGGACGTGGCCCGCTGCGTTGCGCAAGGTGGAGGGCGTTTCGCGAACAATCCGATAGCCGATTCGACGATAGAGGGCCTCGGCACGGGGATTTTCCATGGACACATCGAGAGCGGCCACGGTTGCACCTTGTCGTCGGCCTTCTTCATGCATGTGCTTGAGTAGCGTCCACCCAAGGCCCTTGCCACGGTGATGGGGGGCAATGCCTACGTTGGCAATATAGAAGAGGTCCGCCCGACGGGGTGGCACGACGATGCGCTCTATTTGGAGGCCACGGCGAATGACACCTGCCCCCGCGATTATTCCATTGCAACGCAGTATCTGGGCGATGGCGGGCCACATAAAGTGTCGGGCTGTTTTTCCGGTGTAGCCTGCGGCCGTGCCCACGACCTCCCCGTCCAGTTCCATGACCCAATGAACCGGCCAACTGAATTCGCCCCCGGTGCAGACAAAGGCGTGGGTGAGAAAGCCCTGTGCGTCCACGGGAGTCTTGTGCCCAAATACAAAATTATAGGCATCGGGACCTGCGCTGAAAATCAGGGGGACGGCAGCCGCAACGTCTTCGGGCCGTGAAGGCCGTATCGTGGGTTCCGTCATGGGTCGCTTTCCTCGTTTACGTTACTATGGTACCGACCACGGGCGGCCAGGCTTCTTACTTAGTAGTGGAATCTTTCGTCTTTTCGAGCAGGGCCTTTGCCGCCCGCTCTCGCAACTGATGGAGTCCCGAAGAGGCGAGCACGGTGCCGCCAACGATGGTGCCGCCAATGGGAAAGGGCGCACCCACCGCGAGGCCGGCCAACAAGCCTTTACCCATCGCCTTGCCCCAGCTTTCTTTGGCAAACTTTCGTTGGCACGCGGTCGTTCCTATGGAACCGATGAGAAAGCCCAGGACCATCGTCAAGGGCATGGCCAAGCCGCCCGTGGCCGCCGTACCCGAAAAGAGCAGCCAGTCCGCACCGAGAATCAGGCCACCCGAGGCGGGGTGTAGAAAACTGGGTGACGTAGTCGTTGTTTCCGTTGCCGGAGTCCTATCTGGATCATTCATCTATTGGTATTCCTCGTTGTAGTTGGTGATTCAAGGTCATGGCACGCCGGGAGAAATCGAGGGCGTCAATCCAAAATCGGGCGTCACTTTCACCTTCAAATACAGCAAAAAACGATGTATTATTCTCTATATGAATTCTAGCGCTTGGAGATTACATACACACGCAAGAATTAGCTCGGATTTACTGCGTGATAGGCGCGAAAGAGACAAAACAGACCCATGGCCAGAAAATACACGTCGAGTGCCAGGAAGAAAGGCAGTCGCCAACGGGGTGCGATGGCGGAGTGCTCTTCCGCACAACTGCCCGCCCGCAGCCGCTCCCAGGGGCCTTTCCCGGGGCCACCTTCGTAGCCACGACAGAACCCATAGAGCTTGAGGGCACCGAATGGCGTGAAGAACATACCCAGAATCAGATAGGGTCCCCAAGAAGAAAATGTATCCATTTCTGTCTCCGTTTTAACGTCTGTGCCGCGTTGCGTTTCGGGTTTGCCTGAGTATCTGGAGATGATAGCAGAGTTGACGTGCTCTAAATCATAGTTAATCCAGCGGCTCTGCCGGTGAGAATTCATCAGGCTCTGCCGTTCCGTCGAGTTCTTCTATGGTTAGCTCAAGCAGCGTAATTTTTGTAGTGTTGCAGAATAGGTCGGTTCAAGCGTTTTTAGCCCCGGAGGGGCGGCATATCGTAGATAGAATGAGAAGGCCGGCTCCTCG
>CAXBPH010000315.1:0-7882 GCA_963977445.1 uncultured bacterium
TCGTCAAGCCTTCATCGATGATATCGATGCGGACCGCCGAATCTTTCTCCACCTCGACCACGCCGGCCGGTGTGTAGAAGACGAAATCGCCCGAGCTGCGGCTGAGACGCTGCACGTAGAAGGAGCCAATCCAACCACGCACCGCGTTGCTGTTCGACAGGCCGACAATTTCTGCCTTGCTGCCGTCGGCCAGACGCAGGAAGCTGCCTCCCGAGAATTCCAACTCGGTGGTGCCGCCATTGTCGACCCAGACCGTGTCATTGGGGAGGATCAGTGTGTTTATCGTGCCACTACTCCAGTCGCTTTCTTCCACCCCTTTTATCAGGGTGCCGCCAGCATCAAAGCTGATGCGACCGTGCAGTTCTGACTCACCTGCCAAGGCCAGGGGAGCGCAGAGTAGACCTGCTACGAGGCCTATTGTCCATCGGTGAATTCTGTGAGTGTTCATGAGAGTTTCCTTTCGCCGGAGCCCATATGTTCTACCCTACTTGACGCGCTGGCCCGAGAACTATTCATTCATGGGCCGGTGGATTTTATACGGAGTCACGGCTGTTTTGCCCCAACAGGCCCCACAGGGTTGGTTAGTATCGGTTTTCGTCGCAGATTTCGCAGAATAGGCCCGATTGCCCTAGAACTGTTCTTATTTTGAACACTATGGCTCTTTTGCGCTCAGGCTGATACAATCAGACTCCAGAGGAGGAACACACCCGAATGTTACGCTGCCCACAGTGCCATGCCGAGGCCCCGACAGGGGGGACCAAGTGCCCCCATTGCAACACGCCTTTCGCTGGTCACCTCCTGGTAGGGCGTTTCCGACTGGTGGTGCGACTCGGGCGCGGGGGGCTGGGTTCCGTCTGGCTGGGGGAAGATGTCCAGCTCGACAATGAACTTGTGGCCTGCAAGATTCTCAAGCCCGACCTCTACGATGACCGCCGGGCGGTTTCCGACCTGAAGCGGGAAGTCCTCCTGACACGCCGATTGCGCCACCCCCACATTCTGGCGGTGTATACCTTCTGGGAGACCGAAGAATATCGAATGATCAGTATGGAATACATCGAGGGCAAGAACCTCTCGGAGCTCCTGCTGGACCACGGATCACCCTTTTCCCCGACCGAGATAGTGCCCTGGCTCGCGGAGATTGGTGCTGCTCTGGACTACGCCCACGAGGAGGGCATACTCCATCGCGATGTAAAACCAGCGAATATAATGGTAGACAAGGCGGGACGTATTCGGCTTGCCGATTTTGGTATCGCACGAACGGCGAGGGAAGTGCAGGCCCGGCTGACGGGAGAATTGACCAGCGGCACCCTGCTTTATGTGAGCCCGGAGCAGCTCATGGGGCAGCACCTGGATGGTCGAAGTGATCTGTACAGCCTGGCGGCGACCATTTATGAATTGCTTGCGGGCGCGCCACCCTTTCGGAGCGGCTCCATCATCACCCAGATTCAAATGAAACCGGCACCACCCATTGAGGGCCTGCCTGACTCGGTTAATCAGGTGCTCTTGAAAGGGCTGGCCAAAGATCCCAACCGGCGCTATGCCACTTGCGGCGAATTTTGCGGGGCCCTGAGCGCGGCGATTGAGGCCCTTTCCGAGGATGACAACAACACACAAACAGAACTTTTCCCTGCGTTGCAGCAGGCCTATGAGGAAGCTATCGAAGAGGCGACGGTCGCCCTGGAAAAACAGGATACGGCCACGTTTCGGATGCGATTGGGTACGCTTTTGATTGAAGCGGAGCTCTTGACCGACGATGAGCTCGTGCAGGCGCTGGAGATTCAGAAAGTCGAACAAAAGCGTCTGGGGGAGATTCTCATCGACCACCTGGGGCTTACGGAGGAGGGGATAGGTCGGGCAGTGGCACGACAGATACAGTTGCCTTTTCTGGCCATGTTGCCGTTGGAAGACGTGGATTTGGAAACGGCCGACCGAATTACACCCGAATTGGCGCGGAGCCGGGGTTGTCTGCCCATCGGCCAAACGGACCTCGGGCTCACGGTGGCCATGTCTGATCCCCTCGATATGAAGACCTTGAATGAGCTGGAATGCACCTTTGGGGAGACCATACAGCCCGTAGTGACCACCCGTGCGGCGCTGGAAGCCGCCATCGAACACACCTGGCCGGATGAAACAGGTTGACACCCGCGCTACCATTTCTCTAGTCTAAGGCCCACGCCTTTCGTGGCCGTTGTCCCCACTGGGAGGGGTGCAGCGACTCGCGATTCAACGATGGATGGTGCAATGCTCCATCGAAATGAAGGCACGGAACTATGCTGACCGCAAACCGCAGCCATCCCGGTTGCTTGCCGAAGGAAATGCCACAATCATGAGTATGTCAATTCGTGTTCAATTATCCGTCATGATGTTTATTCAATTCTTTGTGTGGGGGGCCTGGTTTGTAACCATGGGCAACTACCTGGGAGCGGGATTGGGTTTTGAAGGCAGTGAAATTGGTCGGGCTTACAGCACCACAGGCTACGCGGCGATATTGTCGCCACTGTTTGTGGGCATGATAGCGGATCGATTTTTCTCGGCCCAACGGGTTATGGGTGTGCTCCATTTACTGGGAGCCGGGCTCATGTTCTGGGCATCTACAATTACGACGCCGGGTATGTTTTTCTGCGTCGTATTGGCCTACGCCATGTGTTACATGCCCACCTTGGCCCTGGTAAACTCTATCTCCTTCAACCAGATGACCAATCCGGACAAAGAATTTCCCTGGATACGCGTATTCGGTACGTTGGGCTGGATCGTTGCCGGTGTCGTCATTACGGTTCTTAGTAAATTCGGTTTTGAAAACATTGAAGCTACCGCGACGCCCTTTAAGATGGCGGCGATCGCCTCTCTGGTAATGGGTGTAATCTCATTCTTCCTTCCCGATACACCGCCCAAGGCAAAGGGACAGAAAGCCAGCATTGTGGATCTTCTGGGCCTGGATGCCCTGACATTGATGAAAGATCGCTCATTCGCGATTTTTGCCATCAGCTCCCTGCTGATTTGTGTGCCCCTGGCTTTCTATTATTCCTTCGCGAACCTCTTTCTGAACGATAGCGGTATGACGGACGTTGTCACGAAGATGTCCCTCGGCCAGGTTTCCGAAGTGTTTTTTATGGTGGTGATGCCCTTCTTCTTTGTCCGTCTTGGCGTGAAGAAGATGCTGCTCCTGGGGATGTTGGCCTGGGTCATTCGCTATGCGCTCTTCGCCTATGGCAATAACGACAGTCTCGTGTTCATGTTCTACGGCGGTATTCTGCTCCACGGTATCTGCTATGACTTCTTTTTTGTGACCGGTCAGCTTTATGTGGACCGGGAAGCGCCTGCGGCCATGCGTTCCAATGCCCAGGGATTTATCGCGCTCATCACCTACGGTGTTGGCATGGTAATTGGCAACGAAATTGCCGGTCGCTGGGTCAGTAGTCATACAGAGCTGGTCCAGGAGCTGGTCGATGGTGTGATGACCGAAGTGCCCAAGTATGATTGGGAAGGTATTTGGCTTATGCCGACCATTATGGCCCTCGTAATCGTAATTGGTTTTGCCCTGCTCTTCAAGGACCCTCCTCGTTCCAGTGAAGTCGAAGCGTAACAATACCTTCATCATGTAATGCGTTTATCAGGGCAGCCTGCTTCACCAGGCTGCCCTGCTTATTTTCTGCCAATCCAGACAGCGTGGGAGCGTTCGCCGTGTTTCAGACGCCAATACAGGCCATTATTTTCGACTATGGCAATACCATCATCCCCTACGGTCGCCAGGAATTAAACCACTATGGCGACCAAGTTTTTGCTGCCATGGAAGAACTTTATGGCACCCTGGACCGCCAACGATTTGACGAGTGTCGGCAAGCCTCGCGTATGGAACCCTATCGGGGCGATCCACCGGTGTATCGGGAAAACGATATGGCGGCCATTACGGCGGAACTGGTGCGGGAGCTCTGTGGCCGCGAAGCACTGCCGGCGGAATTGCAGCAGCTCATGGAGGCCCGACATGATGCCTTCGTGAATGCCGTGACCGTCGATGAGGAAAGCGTTGCGGCGCTCCAGACTCTTTCGGAGCGATTCCCTATCGGTCTACTTTCGAACTATCCCGACGGTGGGGCAATCCGGGCGAGCCTGGATAAAATCGGTATCGACGGTCTATTCAGGAGTGTCGTGATCTCTGGGGAGTTGGGTTATGTGAAGCCTCACCCGGTCGCCTTTGCAAAAAGCCTGGAAGAACTCGGTGTGCCCGCACCGGCCTGTCTCTTCGTGGGGGATAATTGGCTGGCCGACGTCCAGGGGGCGAAGCGTATAGGCATGAAGGTGGCCCACATGAAGCGCTGGGCACCGCCCGAGGCACACGAACGCTCGGCAGGGGATCAGGAGCCGGATTGGACGATTGACACCCTGGGAGACGTCGTGACGGGATTAGCCGAATCGAATTCTTGAGCGGGGACGCCAAGTCACCTTTCAACATGGGTGTCGGGCATTAATTCGGGTTCATGTGCAATTATTGGGTGCCAACAAAGACTCACTCCGCCAAAACAAGCTAAACCCATCAATCGTGCCGCGCGATCTGGTATTCCCGGTCGAAGATGCGCCGTAGGAGGATTCGTGCGCGGATTGGGAGCTATGACTACGTTTCTATATCAAGGCCACGGCCAAGCACAATGTTTTTTTCAATGACGTCTTGAAGACTACCCACGACGACACAGACCCCAACGACGTCCCACAGCCCCTTCGCACGAACTGGAGTACCAGATCGCGCGGCACGTCCATGGTTTGTAGTGTAATGTGCAAAAAAAGTTGGGTGACGACATGAATCGCAAGAACCCATCACGTAATCCTTTTACCTCCTGCACTTGAAATATCGAATAAATCATCCCCACTAATTGCCCATGAACCTTACTCCGGTACCTTGTTGCCCACGTGATCGCCATTGCGGTGCATGACGAACCCGGAGATATCCCCGTTCTCCGCACGGGTGAACGTCACCTGTCCACCTTCCACGATGCGAAATTTCGATTCACTCTCTGGGAAAAGGTGGGCTGCTTTTCCGTCGGGCGGTATAAAAAGCAGTTCGTCCCCTGCCAACTCCACTTTCATAATCGCTTTTCCGTCCATTACGGAATACGAGCCGGTGAGCGCTTCCAGGTTTTCGGCGGGTAACGCAATACGGGTGTCGTAAATCCGAGGGGGAACGGTTCGGATTGATTTCAGGCTTGGGGAATGTTTAAAGACCTTCTTTAGCGCCATGTCATGGGGCCCCTTGGCCAACTCCTCCGCAAGGTCGAAAGTGACCACTTCATCGTAATTCGCCAGGTTGTAGACGTGTACCAGGCCCCGCTTCAGGTCGTAGACATTGGAATAGGAGGTAAAGGCATCCTTGCCCTCCTGGTGAATGGCGTTTAATGCATCCCGGGCGACGTCGATGGTGGGTGTCTTTCCAGCGACAACCCGTTCTGCCAACACATATCGCTCACAGCGAAACGCAGAGGCTTCCAGCCGCGTGTTGGTATTTATGAGATATTCCCCGCTTCGACGCACGACGCTCAGCCCGGTCTCGGGCCACCAGGTCACCACGGCCCCATCTCCAGTCTCGTCAGCAAACATGAATTGGCTCCGGGCCAGGTGTTTGCAGTTGTACGTCTCAAAGAGCGCCAACGCCTCCTTCACGGTGCCACAGGTATCCATGATGAGCTCAAGGAGATTGTCCACCTCTTTCTTCGCGGGATCCGGTTCCCATGGTACCTCGCCGACGACGGCCGCATCGAAGGCCAGGCCTTTTTCGTTCATGCTCCCCTGGGCGAAATGGTCGTTGAATCCGAAGTTAACACGCCCCAGCTTCCCTGTTTCGGCCGGAACAAACCAGACATAGCCGGGCTTGATGAAATCTTCGTTGTTGCCCATAAGCACGGTGTCGCCGGATACCAGGGTAAACATGGCGCAGCCGTGCGTTTTGACGACCACCGTGATACCGATGAACAAGGCAATCATGATTATTCGTAGTCGCATGAGGGAATTCCTTAGAGATTATTTTTCCACGCTGACTGACAGCATCTCGCCTGAAGCGAGCTACCAGCGACTGCCGCATGCGCCACAGCGCGATCTCTTATACCACAGGGGGAGATAGATGCCAAAGGTGGCCACGGTCAGTAGCAAAAGCCAGCCGAAGCCCATGGGGTTGGATTCCACTTCCGACGCCCCGCATGCCGGACAGACTTCGGGGTCCCTTGTCTGACCTGGCTCAACACCGATAACTTCGCGGGCTGCGGCTTCATCGCGGGGATGTACCGCGAGCTTAATGCCGCCGATAAGAGGCGAATATAATGGATTTACGGAGGCGGTATGTTCGTCCACCAACCAGGCGTGGACATCGGATGATTCAAGGCGGGCGCGGACCAGATGGGCCGCGTTGGCATCGAAATACGTACCTACAATGACTTGTCGTGAACTTCCCATGATTTGCACCTCCCTATACATTTACCCGCCGTATTGCTCCGGGTGCCCGATTTGTTTCATTTCTTGTATAGAATACATCTCTTGCACATCGTCTATTCACCGGTATGCGCGTGGTGGTGAGGTCAGGTCATTTAATTTGCACGAATGCTGGAAAGCATGACGAGGGCTTCGTCTGCTTCGTCGATGTCGTCCAGATAGAAGGCGATTTGAAGATGGCCGTTTTCACCCACGACATAGCCATACACGCCGTCGACTTCCTCTTCGACCAGACGAAATGAAATGGTGCCAATGCCGTCACCAGTATGCTGCCGCACATCGGAGGCATCCGGGTTCATCTCGTCCATCAACAGGGCCATGCGGGTTTCTATAGGGTCGCCGTGGTCATTGTTCCACGCCACGAAGTAGATGGTGACACCTGGTCGCCACAGAACGAGGGCCCCTTCTTCCACCCGCCGATTGTATTTGGCGGGAAGGTGAACCGACCACCCATCGTTGAGCTTGTAGTCCCCTTCGACGATGGGGTAATCGGGATGAAGGCAGTCGTCTGGGTCAACCGGACTCTCCACCGCTTCAAGTACGCCGGTTTCCGTGTTTCGCCCAAAGGCAGAACCCACCGTCTCAAAAATGAGGGGGACTATGGTCTCATCGTAGTTGGCGATGGTGTTTACGTCGTAGGTTCCCTGATTGACGTCATCGGCCATATATTCTTCTGATTCATCACCCGCCATGAAGCGCCATCCGGAATCCATTTCGTCGATGGGTGCCTCGCGATACATGAAGCCCACGGGGGCACCATCGACGGTAATTCGGTCTGTCGCCAGGCATGCGCCGGCGTCTTCCACGAGGGGCTTAATGGCTTCTGGAGCCAAGGCGAATTTCTTTTTTGTCATCGTCTCATCCTTTTAGCGACTACCTGCCGCACGTGCCAGACAGCATAGCAGAAAAAGGGGCTTGGCAGCGGGAAAAATCGCAGTTGAGGGCATAGATTATCAGGGACTGTCTCGCCGCAGGTATTGGGTCTTGGTGTGTGAAGCCCTGCGCAAGAAAAATGTCCACTACACAGTAGCGCGGTGTACCGCATCAGGCGTGGCTGTCCCGTAGTTTGCGAAGCTGGCGTCGGGTCCATATCGCCAACGACGGGACAGCCACGGACGTCAGGGTGCACTTTCGTTGACGGAGCGGACGAATAGGTGTGGGTCTGGTCTTGCTTATTGGAGTCATTGGTCCGAGACAGTCCCAGAATTTGGTTGGGACTGTCTCGCCTCAGGTATTTGGTATTGGCTTGGTTGCTGTCCGTGGGAAATGTGTCGACTACACCGTAGCAAGGTTTATTACATCGGGCGTGGCTGTCCCGTAGTTTGCGCAGTTGGCGTCGGGTCCATATCGCCAACGTCGGGACATCCATGATAGATAAAAATCAAGTAGCAGATTAGGCGTTCTGCCACCG
>CAXBPH010000316.1:0-7867 GCA_963977445.1 uncultured bacterium
CCCAAAACCATAGAAACTCTCATAAGCCCTGGACCAAAGACAGGGGGCTTGCCACGTGCCATCGCGACACGTTTGTTACAGGCGTTGGCATCAACGCCGATAGCTTGGCTTGTCCCCTGTAAAATGATCAATGTACTATGAGAGTCCACCCGGCGAGGTATTGGCCACGGAGACGTTGACATTGGTCTGCCCCCAGAATTTTGTGCGAGGAGTCTGACTCCTAGCCCTTCATAGCCCGTGTTTAGATATTACAACGTGCGGCCAGGCCTAATTTAGTCAATTAGGCTCTATTTTCAGGTTCGAGGATGGCCAGAACCGCTTCGGGAGATTATGGAATGACACAGACTGAACTGACCCGTCGGGCCTTTCTGGCCTCCACCACGACCATCGCCCTTTCGGCTGCAGCCGGACCTGTGGTAAATACGGCACAAGTAATCCCTGGAAAACTGTCGCCCAATGAAAAACTTAACATTGCGGCGGTGGGTTTCGGCAGCATGGGGCGAGGCAATATTGACGCTTGTACCACGGAAAATATAGTAGCGTTGTGCGACGTGGATTCGGTTTATGCGGGCAGAACCTTCAATGATTTTCCGAATTCGAAGCGTTTCGTTGATTTTCGCGTCATGTTTGACCAGGCGGCGAATGACTTCGACGCTGTAATCTGTGCCACACCGGATCATACCCATGCCGTGGTGTCGATGGCGGCCATTCAGAATGGAAAGCACCTCTATTGCCAGAAACCCCTGGCCCACAGCCTCCATGAAGTACGCATGGTTACAGAGGCGGCCCGGGAAGCTGGGGTACAGACACAAATGGGTAACCAGGGCCATTCTTCCAATCAGATCCGTAAGGTCAAGGAATGGATACAGGACGGGGCCATTGGCCCAGTTCGTGAAGTACATGCCTGGAGTGATCGGCCGGTAGGGGGGGATCCCTGGTCGGATTTTCCCATGATGGCGCGCCCTGCGGATACCCCACCGGTCCCTGAATCCCTCAATTGGGATTTATGGATAGGTCCGGCGGCCATGCGGCCCTATCATCCTATTTATCATCCCCTGACCTGGCGTGGATTCTATGATTTTGGCACGGGCCCCCTGGGCGATATGGGATGCCATATCCTTGATCCGGCCTTTTACGCCCTGGATTTGGGGCATCCGGAGTATGTTCAGGCGGCGACGACCCATTATGAGCCAGAAGTAGCGTCTGAGACCTATCCACGGGCCTGTACGGTCAAGTATCACTTCCCCCAGCGTGGCGAAATGCCGCCGCTGGACCTGACGTGGTATGACGGTCGTTTGAAACCACCGATTCCAGCTATGTTACCCGGTGATTTTGATTTGGGTTCGAATGGTGCGCTGATTATCGGGGAAAAAGGCGTGATCCATCACAGTTCCCATGGCGCCGGTGGTGCGGTGTTGCTCCCAGAAGCCCGCCGGAAAGAGTATACGGACCCCGCTGAAACGATTCCCCGTATTGAACAACGCTCCGGTGCCCACGAACAGGACTGGATTCGGGCCTGTAAAGATGGAAAACCTGCCAGCTCCAATTTTGAATATGGCGGTCCTCTGACGGAAATGGTGTTGATCGGTGTATTGGCCATTCGTATGAAGGACAAGCGACTGGAATGGGATGGGGTCACCCAGACCATCACCAACAACGCCGAAGCCAATGCCCTTGTGAACCCGCCCTATCGCGAAGGCTGGAACTTGTAGTCCTGACCTGACGGGTATCCGATAGTGATATTCGATTGCCGGGTAGCTGTACCTGCTATCGGGTGCGGTAGCAGGTCGTCCTGGTGAGTGGATTTTTACGAAACTATTATATTCGGAACCTATCGTTATGATCGGCCTCTTTTCTGGACCCAGAAGTTTCTTCAATTTTTTAGCCGATGTATTTTGTAGTACTCGAACTCTACGCGGATTGTTGATACTTCAATTTATGGTGGTTGGTGGGGCATTTATTGGAGTAGTGATCTGGCGTTGGGTTGATGAACCTTTTGGGCACGCCGGATTGCTTGTAGTAATTTTTATCAGCGTTACGCTTCTTTCGCTGTTATTATGGTTTCTTCTGTTAGGTAAGTTACTACTGTTCTACCCACTTCCAATCTGCAGGCAAGGCCACTGTTCTACCCTTAAGGATTATTCCTGGGATCGCGGAACCCTATATGGAAGAGTGAAGTGGGCATGCTACATCTACCGGTGTCGATGTGGTGACCATTACCTTCTTCGCCGAAATAAATTTATGGTCATTATTCCCCCATGTCCCAGTCCTGGAAGTTCCGACCCCGGTGACTACGTTGTACTCACCGAAAATAATACCCGCCCCTATAAAAGACTTGTAGAATATAGGCAATGGGAAGATGATATCAATAGTTAGTTGGTAGTGGTGAAAGTTCATATTGAGGGTAATGGTGTTGCGTTATTTAGAATTCGAATATTATGGATTGCATGGCATTATTGAAATAGGATGACGTTTTTTTCGGAATAGAGGGGAGTTATTTAAGGGGGATAGTGGTTAAGTGTTTGCATATGTTGTTGCACCGACACACCGTTTCTGATTGACGGCGTGTCGGTGTGTAGTGGCTAACTCAATGGTCTAGGTATTGCTTTATATGCGTCCCATCAAGACCAGAATGATCACGATGATCACCACGAGTCCCAGACCACCACTGGGGTAGTATCCCCAGTTTTGACTGTGCGGCCAGGAGGGTAATGCGCCCAGTAAGATCAGGATCAGTATGACGAGTAGTATCGTTCCTAACATGGTAACTCTCCTTTCCCGTAGTGTTGATTGTGGATATCCCGTATATAGGGGTTTATGCACAAGTTGTGCCACTCTGTCCGGAGTTGTCAGGGAGATGCTCTGCAACACAGTGTATTTGTGGGTGTTGGAGCGAAAAAAAATCCGGCGAGTTTGCAGAATTGGCGCGTTGTTGGGTAGAACATAACCCCATAACATAAAGAAGCTATCTGCCATGGGTAGTATTGCGGGTAAGTACTACTCATCTGTTACGTATCTATGCAGATTGGTCCGGTAAAGACTACTTCTTTCGCTGTTTCAAGAGCCAGGACATGGCGCGTTTATACGCATAGGTCTGATCCCAGCTATTGTGCCCTGTCTTTTTGAACTCCTTGTAGCGCACCTTGCCTCCCGCTTTCTCGACGCGCTCTACCATGTCGCGGGAGCGTGCCGGTGGTACGACGTCATCGTCGGCGCCGTGGAAGGCCCAGATTGGGATAGTGGTGAGCTTCTTGACGCGCTCGTCTAAGGTGCCGAAGGCTTTGTCGTCGATGATGTTAAATTTTGCTTTCAGGTCGAGAAGATTTCCGCCACCGCAAATGGGCATGAGGGCCGCAAAGGTATCGGTCTTTGTGGCACCCCAGATCCACGTGGCGTAGCCGCCGAGAGAAAGGCCCGTGAGGGTAATGGCGTTGTCGTCCACCGAATAGGCCGTCTGTGTTTGCGCCATGGCCGCGTCGATGGCGGGAATCGCGGTATCCCAGAATTTGTCATCGGGACATTGGGGCATGAGTACCAGGGCAGGAAACCAGTCCCGGTGAAGACGGATGGCATGACCAATACCCACATCGGTTTGCAACATATTGTCGTCGCCCCGTTCGCCGCTGCCATGGAGAAAGACAATGAGGGGCCATTTTTTTGCCGGGTCGTATTCGTCGGGGACATAGAGTGCATAGCGAATGGGTTTATCGTTTACCATGACGATCTTATCGAGAAAGCCGGTGGCGGTGGTTTCGGCCTCGGCAACAACCAGGGGCGCGAGGGCAAGAGAAACTAAAATACATATCCGTTGTATAGGGGCGCTGAGCAAGGTCATGGTTCTATATCTCCATCGTGGTTGATGTAATCAGCGTGACATATGGGGGATAGTTTTTTCCAATGAGAGGGTCGGGTTTTCCGCGTTGACCTCCGGCTTCAGGTTGGGGTCCGCCATTGCCTTTGGTGTCTGTTCTGTACGTTGAACCCTATTTTTGGGTATGGTAGAGTGCATCGCCCTTATTGGTCTGATTCATTGAACAGATTCGATGACCGTTTTGGCCTGTTGCGTCGTGATTTAACCGCGAATAAACAGGCTATTTCAGGCGTCTAAGTGAAGCCCGGAACCCTCCCGGGTGGATTGGGTGTTGTACCTTCGTATACGACCTCGTGTCGAGTTAACCCTGTTGGAGGAATTATTACCATGCGTTTTTCAGTGTATTTCACCGCGGTCGTGGTGATGTTTATCGCTTCCGTCGCTGGTGCAGATGGCCTTGCCGACGCGAAGATTATGTTGAATGCGGGCGACTATAAGCTCCTGAATCCGCCGATTATTCTACCCTATGGCGGCCCCGAACCTGATGGCCGTATTCAGGTGGAGGAGGAAAAGACAGGTAAACGCTTTCCCGTGACCATTCGTGATGGTGAATTTGTCTTTATTCCGGAAGGGGCCATGCCCGGAACCTCCCATCGGTATGCGGTGAAGCTCGAGGAAAAGGATTCTACCATCGAGCCCCGGGTGCAACTAAAGAAGCAGAAGGATAAAGATGTCATTGACGTTTTTATCGACGATGTCCATTTCACGAGTTATAACTATTCGAATGATAATAAGAAACCTTTTCTCTGGCCCGTGAATTCAGAAGGCCAAGTGGGTGTTACCCGTGATTACCCGATGGCGGAGATAGCAGGGGAGAAGGGACGGGATCATCCGCACCACAAGTCCTTCTACGCGGCCTATGGTGAAGTTAGTCTGATTAATCAGGCTGATCCGGCAGATAACACGCCGTCTCCCGCCGATTGTTGGGCCGAAGGCGAGAATTCCGGCTTTCAGCACAGTGGTGAAGTCACCTACGGCTCCGGGGATGCCTATGGTTGGGTAAAAGCGACGAACACCTGGCAGGATAAGGACCACAAGCCGCTCTTGACGGAGGAGCGGGAGTATCGTTTTTATGCGACTCCCGAAAAAGGTCGCCTTGTCGATGCCCACCTGACGTTTCGGGCGGACTATGGGGATGTGCTCTTTACCGATACGAAAGAAGGGGGTATGGTCGCAGTTCGCATGCGCCCAGAGCTTTCCTACGACAACGCCGTGATTACGAACGCCCAGGGTGATGTGGGTGAAAGTACCACGTGGGGCAAGCCTTCGCCTTGGTGTGACTACTCGGGAAAGATGGAAGGTGTCGGCTGGCGGGGACTTACGGTATTTGATCATCCCACGAATCTGCGCTATCCAAGCAGTTGGCACGTGCGGGGTTATGGTTTGATGGGTGCCAACCCCTTTGGCTATTCCTATTTTGGAGAGAAAGAATACAACAAGGGACTTCTTCCCGTTGAGAATGGCAACTACACCATTAAGAACAAAGAGACCTTGTCCTTCCAGCATCGGGTCTACGTTCACTCCGGTGATGTAGAGAGCGCAGCGGTTGCTGATCGCTTTGCTGATTTTGCGACGCCGCCGGATGCCGATTGGGTCGTTGAGTAGGTTCTGGTCACCGACTTGCGTTAATAAGTTTGAGGCTCTCCTTCATTGAAGGAGAGCCTTTTTTGTGTCCTGCGACCGGAGTATAGAGGTCATTTTATAGAAATGAACTAGTTCATATATGGGTTTTGACGATTTTCAGATAGGGGCCGGGGAGTGGGGGGGAGGGGTAGATAGGATTTCGGTAGATGGAAAGGCAGTAGGCTTGGCCTGCATTGTTCAGAACTTGGCCGAGTGAGGAGACGGAGGGTGGCTTGGATTATGGTCGTGGGGGTGGGTGCCCCGAAAACCTGTGAGCGAATTAAGACAGGTGCCCGTCGCCGGAGGAGGGTTACGTCAGGTAGGCCACTTTTGGATGTGATCGGTATGTAGCTTCTTTGAACGTGTTTAAAAATAGTACACGGGGCTTGCGTTGGTTTTTCAGGTAGAAGGAAAGGAGATCCAAAGGGAAGCCGGATCGCTTAGCGATTTCGGTATTGATCGTCCAAGATGTCCATGACAGCGGCATCCACAGGGAATGCACTTCCGAAGGGCACAAAAGTAACGGTACCATCGAGATAGAGCACATTGGCCCCTTCCGGATTGGCCCCAAACCCGGTGGTGGTGTAGACCTCAAACATGACGGGGATGGGGATAGAACCATCGGGCCGGCTCAGGGTTGGATCGCCTGCGAAGAACTGTTCCACTCCCTTGCGCAATCGAAAGAAGCGACGATTGTCGGTCTCGACGTCGCCCTCTAGATCGATGCCCGTTTCCGATTTTCGCACGGCAAGGAAGGAAGCGAAGGCCTGGGCATCCAGGAGGGTGTAGCCCATATAGACATAGGATTGGGAAAAGAGTTTCTGGGCCTGTTCCCAGTCCGGTGGGGATTGGGTGAGTGCACTGGTCATTGCGGCGACCAGGTTGGGGTCATTGAGACTGGGACTGACCAACTGGGCCGGGTCGGCGATATAGCGTGGAAAGATCGTCTTGATATCGGGTACCCAGAGATCGTTGGTGGCGGTGAGCGGGGGGAATCGGTTGCCATAGGAAGCCTCGCTATAGGCACGGAGGGCTTTTCCGATAGCCGTCAGATTATCCGCAGCGGCCGCGCGCCGTGCCATATCGCGGGAGCGGGAGATGGCGGGCAGGAGGATGATGGCGAGTATGGCCAGGATGAAGAGGGGCACGGTGACCTGCATGAAACGAAAGCCCCACGTGGCAATACGTGTTTCCAGGGCGGCATGGCCTTCTTTCAGATGGACGATGGTCGCGTCGACCAGATCCTCAGGAGGGGTGGCTTCGGGCAGATGCTGAAGGGCCTGGTGGAGGGATTCGTTGTGCGCAAGCACCGATTTACCCGCTTCATTATCGGTAAGCAGGCCATCCAGTTTGCGGGCCTGACCACTCTTTTCGAGACCCAACACGCGGCGTTGGGCCAGGTGGGTCAGGGCGCGCGTGGGTCGATCGGTGGGGTCATTTGGACCTGCCGCAAGCTGTGCAAAGCCCGTGGAGAGCCGTTTCCGGACCTTTCGGGGCCTGATCCGGAGGGTGTTTGCAATGATCCGGATGGAGCGGTGGGCAACCGTAGTCAGCAAGAGGGTCGTTCGCTCATGGTCCGAAAGCTGGCTGAGACCGTCTACAATCGGTTCTAAGGCTTCGGCATCATTTCCCGAAGTGACAGGACACTGGGTCAACCAATCGGCCCAGGGGGCCATTGCTGTCTCTTTAAGACCCCCTCGGAGAATGTAATCCAGGGAAGATCGACGTTGTTGTTGCCGGTGGCGATTGTGAAGCCAGGCCTGGGTGGTGTGCCGATAGAACCAGTCATAGAGGGAACGTTCTTTCCGTCCCCGGCTGGGATTGAGATAGAGATTGAGTACGGCGTCCTTGAAGAGGGTTTCCGCCTCTTCGGCATTACCCGTGAGCCAATAGAGATAATTGTAGACGGAAGGACCGCAACGTTCGACAATGGCCGTGCAGGTCGTCGGGTCGCCCATGCGGAGTTGGGCCAGGGCCTCGTTTTCATGGTCGGTGTCTTTGGCTGGAGTTTCCGTCGTCATGGATTTCCGCGTGTCAGGGTTAGGGCCATACCGGGGCGCCAGAGCACGTATCAGCGCCTACGCAACAGCCTACCAGACTGCGAGGGAGTGTTGCACCTGCGGAGTGCATGGGAATCTATAGCGTGGGGACGTGGGGACTGTCTCGGACCCCGTGACTGTGTGTTTGCGTGAGCGACGCCGGACCTCACATTATCGTGTAGTGGGGTGATGTTGTAGATGTCCGTGGCTGTCCCGTTGTTTGCGTAGAAGACCTTGGGCCATCCTCACCCGTCACGGCGCGGTGTGTGCTGATCAATCTCGGGACATCCATGATAGATAAAAATCAAGTAGCAGATTAGGCGTTCTGCCACCG
>CAXBPH010000317.1:0-7858 GCA_963977445.1 uncultured bacterium
ATTGGGAGATACGACTACGTCTCTACATCAAGGCCAAGGCCAAGCACAATGCTCTGTTCCCAATGGCCTCTTGAAGACTTCCCACAACTACAATAGATCCCAACGATGTCCCACAGCCCCTTCGCACGAACTGGAGTACCAGATCGCGCGGCACGTCCATGGTTTGACGTTTTATCTGCAAAAAGTTGCGTAACGATATGATTCGAAAGAACCCATCGAGTCATACTATTACCTCCAGCACTTGAAAAGTCGAATAAATCATCCCCACTAATTGCCCATGAACCTTTTTTCTTGGGCGCATGGGCCCGACTGGCGGGGCAGGCTGATATCGCGGGTTGGCATTTACCCTACGTACGATCTACATCCCGTTTGCCACCGTGTTTCTCCACGAGACGGGTTTCTTTGATGACCATATTGTGGGAAAAAGCCTTGCACATATCATAGATCGTCAACGCGGCGACGGAGGCACCCATCAGGGCTTCCATCTCCACGCCCGTCTTGTGATGGACCTTCACGCGGCATTCGATGAGAATATCGTTGCTCCCCTGGGGGGTGATGTGGAGTTTACAGCCTTCCAGCGGCAGGGGATGACACAGGGGGATGAGATTGCTCGTCTGTTTCGCCGCCATGGTGCCCGCGATGATGGCCGTCTGAAATACGGGCCCTTTTTTGGTCTGGATATCGCCATCGACCAGGGCCGCCATGACTTCGTCAGGCACCGTGATAATACTCTGGGCCGTTGCCGTGCGGAGCGTTACCTGTTTTTCGCTCACGTCCACCACACCGGGCTGGTTATTTTCGTCTACGTGGCTGAACATTCAACCTCCTATATGATACATCTCGACCTTGTCGGACGAGGTAGTTTCTTCCGTTCGAATTTCCGAATAGCGGTCCCCACGATGCAGCCATACCGACTGGATGTAGTCACGGAGTTGCGTTTCGGTGGCACCGTCCTGGAAGAGGGGTTTGAGGGCATGGCCCGTGTTTCCGAAGAGACAGGTATAGAGTTCGCCATTGGGTGCAAGGCGCAGCCGGGAACAATTGCCACAGAAAGGCTGGGATACGGAGGTGATAAAACCGACCTCGCCCTGACCATCGACATAGCGATAGCGGGAGGCCACCTCACCGGTGTAATTGGGGCGCACCGGTTCCAGCGGAAAGAGTTCTTCAATCCGCCTTACCATTTCCGCACCTGTAACCACGCGGTCCCGCTTCCAGCCGTTGAGGGTGCCCACGTCCATAAACTCAATGAATCGTACGATCACGTTGGTGCCGCGAAAGTGGCGTGCCAGGGGGACAATGTCATCATCGTTAACACCCTTCTGGATGACGGCGTTTACCTTGACCATGTCAAAGCCCGCTGCCTGTGCGGCGTCAACCCCCGCCAATACATCGGATGCGCCAATGGGCCGTCCACTGATGCCTGCCAGGGTAGCGTCATCGAGGCTGTCGAGGCTCACCGTAATTCGCTGGACACCGGCGTCACGCAATGGCTGGGCGAACTGGGGGAGGAGGAGGCCGTTGGTGGTGAGGGCAATGTCTTCGATACCGGGGATTTCGCGAAGCATGGCGATAAGGACCGGCAGATCTTTACGGAGCAGGGGCTCGCCCCCGGTGATACGTAGCTTCGCACCACCGAGTTGGGCAACGGCCCGGGCCACCACCGTGATTTCCTCGAAGGAAAGGAGATCGCGCCGCTCCAGGAATTTATATTTCTCACCAAAATGCTCTTCGGGCATGCAATAGGTGCACCGGAGATTGCAGCGGTCGGTGACAGAAATCCGGAGGTCATGCAGCGGCCGTCCCAACGTGTCGCGGAGGGCACGGGGTGCGGCGGAGGTCGCTGTGGGCTTGGATTTCATGATTTACCTGATGGTTGGAGGCGCGTGGGTCGTTACTATTGATTATACGCTGAGTTGCTGGGCGATTTCTAAGGGACTACAGGGACCAAATAAGCGAAGGTAGACCTCGATAATATCCATCTCGTTCGTTTAGGCAATGTGCGCACATGTCTACAAAAAGTCAATGTATCAGTGCCTGCGCTCCCAATGGTCGCGTATTTGAAGCTGGCAACCGAATGTCTCGGAAAATGTCAAAGAGGAATCTTCGCTCATTTAGACAGACCATTGAGACCAAGAAGGCACCTCATGCCCTCCCGCGCTCTTCTGCTTCGTCCCTGCTGTCGCTGAATTCTACTCAGTCTCCTTGTCTCCGGTAGCAATCACGCCCATCAGTGCTTCTGCCACCAGTCGATGGCCGGCGTCATTGGGGTGCATACCGTCGAGCAACAAGTCATCCATGGATTGGCCGTCTTTCGCGTCATAGGCCTCAAACAGGGCATAGACGTCGACCAGCGTGGTCCCGGTTTCCGCAGCAACTTCCCGGGCGGTCTCGGCGTAGGTTTTGAGTACCACATTGAAGCCATCCACCTCGTCGGGCAGATAGGGTGGCTTGCTGTAAAGTTTTAGCGTCTTTTCGACCCAGCGCATGGGATTGGGCGTCATTAAAATAGGCGTGATGTCCCGCGCTTTGAGTTCGGTGATGAAATACTCCAGGTTCTCCCGATAGCGTTCCTTCGCGAGGCGCGGCTTGGTGGCCGCTGGATTTTCCCACACATTGATGGCCGAATCGTTGATGCCAAATTGAATGATGACGATCGCCGGTTCCCGATCGAGCACGTCTTGCTGAAAACGCTTTCGGCCATCTTCCGTGCTATTGCCCGGGGCCCCCGCGTTGAAGACCTTCGCCTCCACGCCTGCGGCGGGCAATTCGTGTTCGAGGAGGTTTGCATAGATCGTCAATTTACCCCGCGTTGCTGTCGTCGAATCGCCAAAAGCGACAACGTTGGTCCACGGACCGAGAAAATCTTTTTCGTACAGCTTTGCCCGGAGGTCCCCCTGCATCGTGGTGATCCAGAGTTCGCCCGGCGTCGCTTCGAAGGCGTGGATGTAGGAAACACGCCCGCCCTTGTTGCGCGCGATAACCCGTGCGGGCGACCAGGTCTTTCCCTCATCTTCCGAGAGGGTGAGGGACAATTCTTCCCGTCGGACATACCCCTCGTTGGGCAGGGCATTCCACAGCAGGGCGAGGCGGCCACTGGCGAGGCGTTGCAACATGCCGGGTGAGCCGGTCGACGTAATGGCCGAGGGCTTAATCTTACTCCAGGTCATTCCATCGTCGCTGGAGTAGGACTCGTAGAAATAGCCGTTATAACTTCGGATGAGCATCCAGAGGCGTCCATCCTTCAATTGCTCTACCGTGCCTTCGATGGCCCCGGCGTGATCGCCCTGGCCGGGGAGGTCGAGGTATTGGGTGCGCAGCCAGGTCTTGCCGTCATCGGTGGAAACATAAGGCATGGTGGCGTGGCGGCCCTTGTCGTAGAGTAATTCCTGACCAGGGACCACGAGGTTGCCACTTTTGGTTTGGATGATGTCCTGAAGACACCCGCACCAGCCATCGTGAAGAAGGTTGAGATCGATCCAGGTCTTACCATTGTCCAGACTTCGAATCGAATAGGAGGGAAGCAGCATGTCTTTGTTGGGCAGGTTCGTTGCTTTATCCCACGAATAGTTCCGGACAGCGTCGTTGATGAAGAGGAGTACCAGCACACCATCGCGGGTGCGAAAGAGCGCCCGTTCCGCGCGGATGATCATGTTCTGGTCGGGCGCAAAAATCGGTGTGCGTTCCCAGGTCTTTCCGCCATCACCGCTGACGATGCATTCGTTGCCATCGATGCCGAGGATTTTCCCATTGTCCAAGTGGACAAAGGGACCATAAGGCAGGTCGGGCATGGCTTCAACCTGTTGGCCCAACACGATACCGGTCGTTTCCGGCTCGGCCTCGTTGAACACGTCTTTTTCTGCGGCGTGAGCGAATGGCATGGCGAAGAGCACCGCGCCCAGAACAAAAAGGCGGGTGGCGGGAAGGGAGGGGGTAAATATCATAACGAATGGGACTCCAGTTTCATTTGGATGGTTGTTCCATCCGTGTTGCTACACTGCGTTGCCCAAGGTTTTTTCTGGGCAAAGGACACCAAATAAGTGAATATTCATCTTGGACATTTTCCAACATTACTGATTGCCAGCTTCCAAAACGGGAGCATGGGAGCGCAGGCGGCTCGCCTGCATTACGTCGAAGACGTAAAGAATACGTTCATGGACAATTAACGGGTGCCAACAAAGACTCACTCCGGCAAAATATACCGAACCCACCAATCGTGCCGCGCGATCCGGTATTTCCGGTCGAAGATGCGCCGTAGGAGGATTCGTGCGTGGGTTGGGAGGTATGACTACGTCTCTACATCAAGGCCAAGGCCAAGCACAATGTTCTCTTTCCAACGACTTCTAGAAAACTTCTCACAACTACACAGATCCCAACGATGTCCCACAGGCCCTTCGCACGAACTGGAGTACCAGATCGCGCGGCACGTCCATAATTTGTCTTTTTATCAGCAAAAAGTGAAGTGACGAGATGATTCGTAAGAATCCATCGAGTTATCCTTTTACCTCTGGCACTTGAAATATCGAATAGGTCATCCCCACTAATTGCCCATGAACCCAAAAGAATAGTCTCGATCTACCTTCGCTTATTTACAGCGCGTCGGCGATGACCTTGCTTACCTGTAGGGCAAGATAGTCGCGGCCCTCTTTATTGAAATGGACATTGGCTTCGCCCTGTAGGGCTTCAGGTGGGGCAGGATATAGGCATGGAGATCGTTGATGGGTACGGACATGTCCTTCATCACGCCCTCGGCGACGGTGTTATACATGATTTCGTCGCCGGGAATGCGTCCCGCTGCGCCTTCGGGCACGGGTGTGGTGCTGGCCCAGATAAGTTTGGCGCCCGTCTTCTGCAGGCGTGCCACCAACTTTCGCAGGTTCGCGTCATAGGGGACCGGCGTAATCGCGGAGGGCATGGAAGCGTCCATCTTGCCGTCTTTCGTTCGCTTCAAATCGTGAAGTCCCCAATTAAAATGGATTACATCCCATTTACCCTCACCAAGCCAGGCGTCGATATTTTCCAGGCCCCGTTCGGTGTTGCCGCCATTGGTGGGGATGCGATGGACGTTTGCCTTGCCCTGGAGTGCCTCCCGAACTTGTGCGGTATAGCCGATGGAAATAGAGTCGCCGATGATAAGAACCCGGGGGAGTTTCGGGTCATCCTTTACGAAGGCAAAAGCGGGTACATCGCGCAGTTTCTTGTCCACCTGTTTCGCCCATTGCACTTCGGCGTCGGACGTTTCTGCAGCGTGGCTCGGCAGGGGAAGGAGGGCCAGTGTCAAGAATGCGGCGAAGCAGAATCGGGTCCAGGTGACAAGGGAAAACATGGATAGTTCCTTTCAGCGATAGTTTCTTGTGGGTCCCTGCAGGGTATCAGTTCTCCGAGGTGCTTATCACTACGGGTGGGTGACTACGCTGGAGACTGCTGCGTATCCGTCACACCGGCTTGTTCACGCTCAGTCTATTGGTCCAGCCACGATTCGGGACGATTTCGCTTTTTGACTGGCTTGTCGACTTCTACGTAGGCCATGAACCGATGGGTCGCTCCATCAGGCAGGATGCTTTCGCGCTGAAAGTAGACGCAGCCGTCTCCGGGTGCGTTGAGGAGAGCGAGCTCGCCGGGATGGAGGATGAGCATAATGAAGCTGGGCTCAATGCGACAGCGGGTGGGACCGCCTTCACTGTCGACGGCAAGGGCATAGATAAATTCGCCGTCCACCTTCATGCCGTCTGCACTGTAAAGTTTTGTGCCCGCTTCAACCCGGCAACGGTCGTTGAGATGAGATAACTCTTCCAGGGTGATCCGAAAGCGAATGGAATTATTCTCAATGCGCAGTTTCATGATGTCGCCTCATCGGTGTGGACCGAAACATAGGCATTGTAATCGGGCACCCCCGCGTCGGTTGCGGTGCGGTTGCGATCGAGCAAGGCGTTGCCCTCGGGCCAGTGAACCTGCAGGTTTCGGGGCTTTACCGGCGCAAGAAAGACGCGACCGCTGAAGGTGCCGAAATCGTTGTGCAGTGCCAGGGCATCCCCGTTTTTCAGGCCCAGCGCCTGGGCATCGTTGGGGTTCATGAGGATGGCTTCCCGCTCCGCACCGGTGATTTGGTCGGTTGCCGCGTGGACCATGCTGTTGAATTGTTTGCCCCGTCGCGTCGTGAGGGCAAACTTACCCTCGGGTATTTCCGTGGCCTCTGGCTGGATGGCAAAAAAATGGGCCTTGCCGTCGGGCGTAGCAAAATTCCAGTGGGCGCAAAGATGGGGGCCGCCATACTGAAACTGGTCGCCCTTGCGCTGCAAGTTTTCGATGCCACGATAAAAGGGAACGACCTTGGCAATTTCCCTGCGGATGGCCGCAGTATCGGCGAAGTTCAGTGCCTCCTTGTGTTCGGGCATGACCCGCCGGGCAAGTTCTAGGAAGACTTCCCATTCCGGTCGGGCTTCCCCGATGCGCCGTCCGGGAATTTCCGGACTGAAGATGATACGGCGCTCTGTGCTCGTCTCGGTAACGCCCCCGGGCATTTCGTAACGGGTCGTCGCCGGCAGCAGGAGAGTGTGCTCTTCCGCGTCGAGAAACATCTGGGGAGACAGGACAATATCCATGTGAACCCGCAGGGGAATTTTTTCCATGGCCTGCTTCACAAATTTCGGGTCGGGGAGCACTTCCAGGAAGTTGCCGCCGACGGAAAACAATACATCGAGTTCCTTGCGGTCAGCGGCGGTGATCATATCGGTAGCGGTGCGCCCCGTCGTTGCGGGCACGGGGAATCCCCAGCCTTCCGAAAGGGCTGCGGCGTTTTCTTCATTGACCGGCAGGCCACCGGGAAAGGCTGTCGCGTAGGCCCCCATTTCGGCGCCGCCCTGGACACCCGAGTGGCCGCGAATGGGCATGAGGCCACAACCATCCCGCCCTACAAACCCCTTGGTGAGGGCGAGGTTGACGATGGAGCGAACATTGTCCACGCCCTGTACATGCTGGGTGATGCCCATGCTCCACACGAAGACCGCCCGTTTGGCATCGCGGATCATGATCGCAAAACCACGCATGGCTTCCCGGGAAAGGCCGCAATTGGCTTCGAGCATCTCCCAGGGTTGGGCAGCAAGTCCCGCTTTGAGGGTGTCGAAGTCGGCGCCGTGTTCTGTGATGAAGTCCTTATCGACCCAGTCGTTTTCGATGAGATGTTTCAGGGTGCCATTGATAAAGGCAATATCAGAACCCACATTAACAAGGAAAAAACGGTCGACAATCTTCGTGCCGAAGAGGGCGCTTTCGGGAACGGAAGGTATCCAATAGCGGGCCATACCGGGCTCTTCATAATTGTTGACCGCCACCACCTTCGCGCCATTTTTCTTGGCGTAGTGGATGTATTTCGTCGCCACCGGCTGATTGTTGGCCATGTTGGATCCAAAGAAGACGATGAGGTCGCTCTTGATCCAGTCCGTATAGGAGCAGGTCGTCGCGCCCGCGCCGATAGTGGTCTTCAGGGCCGTCGTGCTCGGACTGTGGCAAATGCGGGCGGCGTTGTCGATGTTGTTGGTGCCCATGGCCCGCACGGCCTTTTGCGCCGCGTAATAGGTTTCGTTGGGCACGCCCCGACTCGTCAGATAGGCGGCAAAACGGTCGGGCGTGCTCTGCTTAATGCGCTGGGCAACCAGATCCAGGGCGGCGTCCCAGGAGATCCGTTTGAAGCCGGTCTCGCCCTTCGCCCGGAGCATGGGATAGGGGAGTCGGCCCAGATCGCGAAGTTCGGCGCTCTTCAATTTGCGGAGGGCGTCCATATCGCTGAGCAAGTCCACGTCCAGTGCGGGCATGGTGTTCAGGCGGAGGAGGCGGAGACGAATATTGCAGAGGTGGGGCC
>CAXBPH010000318.1:0-7831 GCA_963977445.1 uncultured bacterium
CAGGGCTGTTTCGCGCAGGGCATCATCGCTATCAGAAAGAAGGGGCAGAATGTCTTCTACGGCAAGATGCTCCCCTTCCATCTGATCCAGGCTGATGACCGCGGCCCGTCGGATGGCTGGATGGGGATGATTCAACACGAGGCGTGCGACCTTATCCACTCCCAGTTTTATGGAGGCATAAATCAGCGCATGGGACTCGTGGGGGTCAACGGCATAGGCCGACGCCATATAGAGCATGTAGCCCGCTTCGACACCATTCAGTCGACCGATACTGGTTGCCGCCTGGCGACGAACGGCCGCGTTGGGATCAAAGAGAAGGGCGCTCAACGCAGGAATCGCCTGGCGATCTGTATTCAAACCGGAAAGACGCGACGCCGCGATACGAACACGAAAATCGGAGTCGCTCAATGCACGGCGCACTTCCGCATCCGCTTCTTCGCCACCGATTTGCCCGAGGATCCACGTTGCCTGAAGACGCAGTGCCCCGCTGTCGCTATAGGCTTTGTTGGCTTTCTTCGGGAGCTCCTCGCCACCACCTTCTTCTTCCTCTTCTTCGTCGATCTCACCCTTTTCTTCCGCCTCTTCTTCCAGGCGCTTCATATCGACGACCTTGGGCATCATCAGTTTCACCAGGGGGTTCACCGCTTCATCGCCCCGAAGTACGAGCTGATTAAAGGCCTGGCGCTGCACCTGCACCCGCTCGTCGGAAAGAAAATGTATGAGGTCTTTCACGGACTCGGCCTGAAAGTCGATATCCTTGCCCCAAGCGTCGGGAGCATCCGTAACATCGGTCTTCCGGACGCGATAAATTCCGCCCACGGACTCCGGCTTGGAAATGCGGGAAACCGGGCAGGCATCGACATACCAGCCACCCGTGTCACAAACCAGCAGACTGCCGTCCGCGTCTTGCATGACGTCGGTGGGGTGAAAGTCTGCGTGGCTTGATGTCAGGAAATCACTGTCCTCCGTCCGGAAGGTAGCCCCTTCACGAATAAGAAGGTGACGCTGCACCCGGTGGGGATTAAACTGAGCGCTGAACAGGTTGTCCTTATATTCCCCACCCCAGGCATGGCCCTTATAGCGCATCAGGCCTGCTGGTGCGATACGGGCAAATTTCGTCATGGTCGGCATGAGGGGGCCGGAGCGGACGAACTCGGACATACTGTCGCCGGGCTTGGGAAACACACCACCCTCGACCCAGTGCATGAGCGCATCGCGCTGCCCCTGGGCGGGGTCACGGAAATAGGTCATGGTGCCGATGGTCTCCCCCGCATCGGTGAAGGTGATTTCCACGGGATTGTCAAAGGCACCACCGGCCATACGCTCCAGCTGGGTGCCATCGGGACGACAGCGCCAGATTCGGGAGGCCGTGCCCTCGAAATGGACGCCTTCTTTGCTGGTGATGTCGTAGCCATGGCGGCCGTGGGTCAGGTAGAGCCACCCATCGGGGCCGAGGAAGGGACCGTGAAGACTGGCGGAGTTGAACATGTTCCACCCCGTCAACAGAATTTCACGCTCGTCGGCAACGCCGTCGCCGGTGGTATCTTTCAGACGGACAAAATCCGGTGGGGACGCCACATACATGGAACCCTGGTGCCACAAGACGCCCATGGGAAAAGAGAGGGCATCCGCGAAGACGGTCTTCGTGTCGTAGACCCCATCGCTATCTGTATCGGAGAGACGGAGCACCATGTAGGTTGGATGCTCGATGTGCTCTTTTGCTTTGCCATCGGCACCGGTAGATTCGGCGGTGTAGAGATTGCCTGCTTCATCGAATTCCATAAACATGGGATAGGATGAAAGTCCCGGTGTCGCTGCCAACTCCACCGTAAAACCTTCAGGAACCGAGATGGATGCCAGACCCGTCGCTTCCTGCGCTGGTGCTACCTGGTGCGAAATGGTCGCTGCGACAAGCGCAACAAATGCCAGAATTCGAATGGCCATTGGTCTACTTCCTTCTTATGTACTACGCTGCGGGAAAACTGATTGACGGAACGGGGATCCAATTCGAGGAGAGTTGGGGCGACGTGCGGGACGTGCCTGCCGTAGTATACGGGAGCACCGTAAATTCGTCAAAACGCCAATACTTGTATCAATGGCCGCCATCTTAGCATAATCAAGTCTTCATGTCTTGTTTGAATGTCTTGGCCAACTGTGGACCCTTGGGATTAGAAAATGAATCGAACGTTTAGCGTTGCTGGTTATCGTGCCCCGACCATTATCCTGGCAATGAGTTTCAATGCCGTCAAAACGTACGATTCCGGCAACTCCCGAGGGAACAGCAGAAACGCAAATGCCGCTACGGCATGAATGATGTCACCGAACAGATCATCACGCCCGATCGGGCGAAACCCAAAGTCGCTTTGGGGGACCATATGAATGATGTCCCCCTTCGCGTCGTCACCCAGCACTCGGGCAACCACGGTTGCCCCACCGGAAAGGTTTAGAACCCTATGCAGTATCTTCGCCACCTACGTCCCATGCTCGCCCTCGCCGCAATCGGTCTGGCAAGCACCGCCACCGCCGAAATTCGTGAGGTCACGGAACCCATTGCCCTCTTTAATGGTAAGGACTTGTCGAATTTCTATGTCTTCCTTAAAGACTTCGGGGCCAACAACGATCCCGACAAGGTCTTCACGGTCGAAGACGGCATGATCCATATCTCGGGCCAGCACCTGGGCTGTATCACCACCAACGAATCCTTCGACCGCTACAAAATCGTCCTCGAGTTTAAGTGGGGCCAGAAAACGTGGGCACCCCGCGAAAAAGCAACCCGGGACAGTGGCTTGCTGGTCCATTCCGTCGGAGAAGACGGGGGCTACGGCGGTATCTGGAAGCACTCCATCGAAGTGCAAATGATTGAAGGCGGCACGGGCGATTTCATCGTCGTAGGGGATGGTAAAGACACCTACTCCCTCACCACGACAGTCGCAAAAGAACAGCAAGCCAGCACCTACGTGTATCAGGAAGGCGGCGAATCCGCTACGATTAACAATGGCCGGATTAACTGGTGGGGACGCTCCCCCGACTGGACCGACACGATTGATTTCCGCGGCGAGAAAGACGTAGAGAAGCCCGTGGGCGAATGGAACACGATGGAAGTCACGGTGGACGGTGGTGCCATCACGACCTATCTCAATGGAACGAAAGTAAACGCCAGTACGGCCACAACACCCGACAGTGGCCAAATCCAGATCCAATCGGAATTCGCGGAAGTATTTGTTCGCAAAGTGGTGCTTCTCCCATTGAAAGATGCAGACGCAAGCAAGGCACCGACCAAATAATTCAACGATAGACGCGACTCAGCCCGAAAGGTTATTGGCACTATGCCCCGTTTACGAATGCTACGTCCCTTTTTAGTCCTGGCCCTCATGGGCCTGGCAAGCACCGCCACCGCCGAGATTCGTCAGGTGACCGAACCCATCTCCCTGTTCAATGGGAAGGACCTGACAAATTTCTACGTCTACCTGAAGGAATTTGGAGCCAACAACGATCCCGACAAGGTCTTTACCGTCGAAGACGGCATGATCCATATCTCGGGTCAGCACCTCGGCTGCATCACCACCCACGATTCCTTTGACCGCTACAAAATCATTCTGGAATTCAAGTGGGGCACGAAAGCCTGGGCACACCGTGAGAAAGCCACCCTGGACAGCGGACTCCTGGTCCACTCCGTCGGCGAAGACGGCGGCTATAGCGGCATTTGGAAACACTCCATTGAAGTCCAGATGATTGAAGGCGGCACCGGCGATTTTATCGTCGTCGGCGATGGCAAGGACACCTACTCCCTGACCACCACGGTGGCCAAAGAGCAACAGGGCGGCAGCTACGTATTCAGCGAAAAGGGTCAGGAAGCCACGATTAACGGCGGTCGCATCAACTGGTGGGGCCGTTCCCCCGATTGGGAAGACACCCTGGGATTCCGTGGCGAGCACGATGTAGAAAATCCCGTGGGCGAGTGGAACACCTTGGAAGTCGACGTCAACGGTGGCGAGATCACCACCTATTTGAATGGCATCAAGGTCAACGGCAGCACCGCAACCACACCCAATAGCGGACAGATTCAAATTCAGTCCGAGTTCGCGGAACTCTTCGTCCGTAAGGTGGAATTGCACCCCCTGGAAGACGTGGGCACCCGTGCACGTAACGCAGCCAATCCCCAAGCCATCGCAGCCCTCGCCGACGGCGCAACTGATTTCGCCAATGCCGCCTGGTGGGGCTTCGACGGAGAAGACGCGACGGATATTCTGCAGGCCGCCATCGACTCGGGCGCGAAGAAAGTCGTGGTCCCGTTTGTGGGCAAGCCCTGGATTACCCGTCCCCTGGTGCTTCGCAGTGACCTCGAGTTGTTCTTCGAGCCGGGTGTGTTGCTCCTCGCCAAGCGGGGAGAATTCCTCGGCGGTGGCGATTCCCTCCTCTCGGCCCACGACGCGGAAAACCTTAAAATTATCGGCTATGGCGCCACCTTGCGCATGTGGAAACAGGACTACCAGAAGCCGCCCTACGTACCAGCGGAATGGCGCATGGGCATCCGCCTCATGGGCTGCAAAAATGTGCTCGTCGAGGGCGTACGGGTAGAAAGCTCCGGCGGTGACGGCATCTACATCGATGGCGGCGGCGCGCGGCGCTGGGCGGAAGACACGGTCATCCGCAATGTCGTCTGTGACGACCACCATCGTCAGGGCATGAGCGTTATCAGTGCGCAGAATCTTCTCATCGAAAACTGCGTCTTCTCAAACACAGACGGCACGGCACCCACGGCGGGTATCGATTTTGAACCCGACAGCCAGGATCAGCGCATGGTCAACTGCGTGGTGCGGAACAGTGTCTTCGAAAACAATTCAGGACACCAGGTGCTTGTCTACCTCAAGCAACTCGATCACAACAGTGAGATGGTCAGTATTCGCTTTGAAAACTGCACGGCGCGCATGGGCAAACCCGGCATGACCCTCGAAGACTTCACCGACATGGATCAGGAAGGCTGGGCGGGATTCTCCGTGGGGGCCTGCAACGACAATGGCCCGAAGGGCACCATCGAATTCGTGAATTGCACCACGGAAAACACGGGTAAAGAAGCCGTCAAACTCTTTGATATCTCCGCCAACAGTGTGGACATCAATTTTCGCGGCTGCACCTTCGCGAATCCATGGGTCTCCACCTTTCGCGATTACGGCGGCCCCCGGGTTCCCGTGCTGCTCCATGCACGACGCCCGGCCCTTTCCGGCCGTTTCGGCGGGGTGCACTTTGAGGACTGCGAAGTCTACGACTGGGCCAACCGCCCGGCGGTGCAGTTTCTGGAAGACAGCAGCGACAATGGCCTCTTCGACGTGAGTGGACAGATCACGGTGCACAACCCCACGGGCACCAAGAAAATAATGGGCAACAAACTCCACAATGTAACGCTGAAAGTGGTCAACGGAAACAAATAGTTGACAGTGGATAGTGGACAGTTGACAGCGATTATGACGCGGGCTGTTCACAAGCCACTGGCGGGTGCCACCCTTACGCGGAGGAGTGAAATGGGGGAGCTTAAGGGTGTGGGCCAACCGAGTAGAATGTAATTTTTTGCAATGACTCTGGTCATAAAGTCACCCTTAAGGCCGTTCGTACCTCACGTCCGTAAGGGTGGCACCCCATGGCAGTGTTCGTCGGCACATCGTGTACTGGCGATGCCTCATGGCTCTGAAAAGGATTGAAGCATGAAAATCACTACGAACATCTTGTCTGCGGTATTCCTTATTTTCGCGACCACCACCGCCCACGCTGAATTCACCCTGGCCACCTTTACGGCCGATGTCACCGAACCCATCGGACACCCCGGCATGGGCGGCGGCATCGAACCCGCCAAAGAAATCGTCGACCCCCTCTTCGCGAAAGGGGTTGTCCTCATGGGTGGCGAAAAGCCTGTCGTCCTCCTGTCCATCGACTGGTGCGAAATCCGCAATGATGCCTACAACCGCTGGCGCGAAGTCATCGCGGAAGCCGCAGGCACCACTCCCCAACACGTCCTGGTTTCGGCCATCCATCAACACGACGCCCCGGTAGCCGATCTCACCGCGCAAAAACTCCTCGACGAAGTGGGCCTCGAAAAGAGCCTCATCTTCTATGAATTCCACGAAGAATCCGTCCAGAAAACGGCCCAGGCCCTCCGCGATGCCCTCCCCCTGGCCCAGCCAATCACCCACTACGCCACCGGCGTTGCCATCGTAAAGGATGTCACCTCCAACCGCCGCGCCGTCCACCCCGACGGGTCCATCAACTTCGGTCGGGGCAGCTCCAGCTCGGCCGAGCTTCAGGCCCTCCCCATCGACCTCGTCGACCCCTGGCTTCGCAGCCTCAGCTTCTGGAATGGTGACACGCCCATTGCCGTATTGAGCAGTTACTCCGTTCATCCCATGAGCCACTACGGCAAAGGCTACGTCACCGCCGACTTCCCCGGCATGGCGCGGTCCATGCGCGAAAAGGATATGCCCGGCGTCCAGCAGATTTACTTCTCCGGGTGCAGTGGCGATGTTACGGCCGGCAAGTTCAACGATGGCAGCCCCGAAAATCGCCCCGTCCTCGCGAAGAAACTCTACGACGGCATGAAGACCGCCTTCGAAAGCGCAGAACGCTTTCCCCTCACCCAGGCCGAGTTCCGCACCACCCCCCTCTTCCTGCCGCCCCGCAGCACCGGTGCCTTCACCGAAGAAGCCCTCCAGGCGACCCTCCACGACGATACGCAGAAAACCTTCCTGCGAAACCTCGCCGCTATGGGCCTGAGCTGGCGCATGCGCTGTGAAGCGGGCATCCCCATCGACGTGGGCGCCCTCGACCTCGGCAAGGCCGTCTTCCTCCTCCTGCCCGCCGAGACCTTTGTGCAATATCAGCTCACGGCACAGGGTATGCGCCCCGACGCCCAGGTCATGACCGCAGGCTACGGCGAAAGCGCCCCCGGCTACACCCCCTCCGCCGCCGCCACGGAAGACGAATTCAACGACCACCACACCTGGCTCTGGGTCGACCCCAAGATTGAGCCGTTGATTAATTTGGCGGTGCAAAAAGTGTTGTTGCCAACACTGGCAGACTGACGTCAAGGGGACTGCCACGGACACGCTGACGGAAATTGTGGAAGACTACGCAACACATCTTCCGCTGACCTGATGCAGACAGGATACCGTCAACGTCCGTGGCTGTCCCGGTCTTTGAATCGGGAGTGTTGGTCCTGCCAAGAAAAATTCAGGCACCCATGAATACCGGGCTCATCACGCCAACCACGGGACAGGCGCGCACGTTGTGGCTTCTGTAACTATTCTGAGTGCGTTGCAATGCCGACACGCCAGTACTACGGTACGTGTTGGGCGCGCTCCAGTCCCCGAGGAGCCGTCTCCACGCAAAAGAGTATGCTTCTCTTCGGACGGTGCACTTCTCGAATAGCCTTCACCGTGGTGTTTGTACCATCTCGAAGCGTTTGACCTGTATATCGTCTTCGTGTTTCCGGGCCTGGGCGAGGTCGTAGGCCACGGGATTTCAATCATAGCATCACCGTCGTCCATGTGGACGACAAGCACGTCCATAATTCGGGGCAAATACTAAGGGACAACAGAGACTTCAGGGACAACAGGGACTTCGGTGACGTTATCCTTGTAAATTGTCCACGGCGTGGATGATTTGTAAGGTTGGCGCCTGGCCAATACGTGAAAATTGAACAATTCGATACCCGGCGCGGCGGATTTTCATTCCCCATACGCCCCACCTTCATCCATCAATTAAACCAGCGCCCAGCCCCACCTCATCGCGCTAGCCCGGATATTTCACAAAGTCCACCGTATTGTGTCCATCGACGGTTATG
>CAXBPH010000319.1:0-7765 GCA_963977445.1 uncultured bacterium
CAATTTGTTTTGGCGGAGTGAGTCTTTGTTGGCACCCATTAATTGCCCATGAGCCTTTTTTTTAGGGTTGTGTTTGGCGCCAATGCATCGTAGACTGAATCGCATAAGCGAACCCCTGTGCCGGAGGTGACCATGAAACATCTATTTCCCCTGAGCAAACCTGCCCGTGCGCAGGAATCGAACTTCAATCTGGATTTTCTGGTCCTCCTGATTTCGCCCTTGCTAATCGTTTACAGCGCGGCCAATCAGGCGATCAGGCTCTTTAATCCCGATTTTCAAAAGGACTTTATCGGCCCCGATCAGCGGCCCTAGGCGTGGACGGGATCCCGGGCATTGGGTCGCCCGATTGTCTGTGTTAGAATGACGCGCCGGGTTCCTCGGCGTAATGGGTACTATCCAACCAGTGAAAGCAGTTATGAAGGGACGGAGTTTCGATACATTTCAGGTGGCCCCAGGCAATCAGGAGGCTTACACCGTGTGTCGGCGCATCGCCATGCTGGAGGAGATGGGGCCGGCACTCATTGTGTTATTAGGCCCCGAAGGCTGCGGCAAAAGTCATTTGCTGTGGGCCATCGCCAAGCAAGTGCGGGCGGGTACGCTTCCCGCAGGCCTCGCGCTGATTACACCCGATGACATCCCCGAGAAGGTCCGGGGGCTGGTTGAAGATAATCGCCCCCTCCAGGGACGGCGTGCCTTACTTCTGGTGGACGGCCTCGAACGCTTCGACACGGAAGTGCGCCGTCTGCAGGCGGTGGTAGATACCTTTCTCGCCTGTCAGCACCCCGTCATCATTGCGACAAGCGTACACCCCAATCGGCTGGAACGCCTTACGGTTCCCCTGGTGAATCGACTTTCGGCGGCCCAGACCATCATCATAGAGGCCCGTGGTCCGGGCGGCGAGGGTGATATTCCCGACCGGATTCATGCCCTGGAATCGCTGACACAGGATCTGCAACGGCAACGCGACGAATTGCAAGAGCAGGTGGACGCATCCACGGCGGCCGTTGAATCCGCACACCTGGCGACCGTTGAGGCCGAGGCCCGCACGACGGCGCTGCAGCGTATGGCCGATGAGGCACGAACCGCCCTGGGGGCCATGCAGGCCTCCCTGGATATGACCCGTGCCGACCACACGGCCATCGAAGCCCATGTCACCAATCTTCACGCCGAAGTGGAATCCGCCCGGGCTCAGCATAAATCGGCCGCCGAGACCCTCCAGGTGGCCCTCGCTGAGAAAGCGGCTGCCGAAGCCCAGATTACGTTGTTTCGCGAGGAAGCGGAGTATGCCATGGCGCAGCAGTCGCGCCTGCAGGGACAACTTTCTGCGAGCCGCATGGCGCTGGAGGAATCGGAGCCACTCCGGGACACCTTGGCGGCAACGCGTGATCGTCTGAAAGGGGTGGAATTCGAATGGGCAAAAACCCGCAAGGTCTTGGCCATTCAAACCGCGGAAATGGATGCCCTGCGCTATGAGACCGCGAGCCAGGTGGCCCAGGCGAGTATTCAGGCCGGTGAATTAGAACATCGAATCGGCCTGCTGGAGACGGCGCTGGAGTCCCTCCGCACCAATCGACCCGCCGAGGGTGGGGCCAACGGTGCCGCCTTGAAAACCTGGTCCATCGCGCTGGAAAGTATGCAGGCGCAAATCGCCGCACTGCGCGAGACACGGGCCAATGCGGTTCCCGAATTGAAGGCCGACGATCAGGTTCTTTTTGAAACGGATTTTTTTGAGGCCCTTCCCAATGATTTCGAAGCCAACGGTAACGACGGCGAGGATGGACGTTCCATTCCCGGCATGAACGGCGCACTCAAGGAAGCCGTCAGAGACGCGATGGGCGGGCCCGCTTCAGTGAAGGAAACGAGTTCCATTGACAACGAAATCTGACCAGTCTGATGCGTTGCAAGCGGATGGTGATTTTACACAGCGTGTGCTGACCTTGTTTCGGACCATACACCCCCTCGATCGCATCCCCCGTGCTGGCTATGTCATGCGCGGGGTGGCCGAGCCCGAATCGGTGGCGGCCCACAGTCACTTTGTTGCCCTCCTGGCCCTGCTCTTCGTGGAACGTTACCCCGAAGACTTTAATCGTGATCGGGTACTCGCCATGGCCCTGGTCCATGACTTGGCCGAAGCCCGTCTGATGGATATCCCCATGCCCGTTGCCGATGCCCATCTGAAAGAGGCCAAGCAGCAGGCAGAGCAGGCCATTGCCGCAGAAATGCTTGCAGGCCTACCCGGAAACCTGGCGGCGTTGCACATCGAATTTGACGAAGCGGAGACGGCCGAAGCCCGTTTACTTCGGGGCCTCGACAAGGCACAAATGATGATTAAAGTGTGGTGTTACGACCAGGAACGCCGTGGTTGCCTGGACGAATTCTGGTCCAACCCGAAAAACTTTGCCGATTTCGGCATTGCGCCGGTGTCTGCTTTGTTCGACGCCATCTGCGCACGGGCGGGCAAAGAACGGCCCCGATAAGGGTCGTCGCCACCGAAGGTTCACGATGGGGAAATAATTTCGGCGTACCGTGAATGTATTCCAGGTTGTGGTGGCCCGTGGAAGGTAACACGTTGAGGAGCTACGCCCTATGAGAGCATCCCGAGAAAACTCCTGGTCCCTGGCGTGGACCACTATCCTTATCGTCCTACTTACGGCTTCCAACGCGGTGTATGGCGCGGCGGAGAAGAAACCCCTTGTGTTGGTGGAGCTCTTTACGTCCGAAGGGTGCTCCAGTTGCCCTGCCGCCGATCGCCTGCTCGCTACCCTGCACACTTCCCAGCCCGTTGCAGAGGCCACCGTGGTGGCCCTGGCCTATCACGTTGACTATTGGGACTATCTTGGCTGGAAAGACCCCTTCGGTGAACCGGCCTATAGCCAGCGACAACGGGCCTATGCGGCGATGCACAAAGAGGACCGGGTCTACACCCCCCAGATGATGGTCGGGGGTATCCACGGCTTCGTCGGCAGTGACCGGGGCAGTGCCAACCAATCCATTACGAAATGTGCGGCCACGCCTGCGGACCTGTTGGATGTGGACGTGGTTGTGGGGGAAAAAGATGGCGCGTTGAAGATTACCCTGCGCAGCGAGGTTGCCGTAGGAGCGGGCTCGGTGGTGTGGGTTGCCCTCGCGGAAGATGACCTGGTCAGCGAAGTTACCCGAGGCGAAAATCGGGGTAAGACCTTGACCCACCAAGCCGTGGTACGGGCCGTGCAGCAACTTCCCATTACGGAAGATACCACGCTCGATGCACAGCACACCCTCGTGATTCCCTGGGATGCCGCCTGGCAGCGTAAACATTGCCGTGTCGTGGCCGTCGTGCAGTCAGAAAGTACCGGTGCCGTCTTGGCGCTGGGTCAGCGTTCCCTCGGGGCCAGCGAGTAACCCTGCTCACCCCGTGCCGTTCTAACCTGTAGTTTGCCACCAACCTCCCGGATCTGGATGCCGCCCATCTGGTCCGTGCGGTATATCGGGATATCATGTTCGGCATATCGCTGGGCCACCGGCGCAGCCAGGGCCTCGCGTGTTCCTTTTCTGCCCGTCGATACCAGTGCCAGTTGGGGATTTGTTGCCTGCAAAAGGGCCTCGGTGCTCGACGTGTTTGAGCCGTGGTGGGGCACCTTCAAGATGTCTACCTGCGGCAGGTGAGCCGCCAGATAAGCTTCTGCCGGAGCTTCTATATCGCCGGTAAGGAGGGCGCTCATCCCCGGCCACTGCACGTGGAGCACGATGGATTCATCATTGATGTTGCCAAAGTGGTGCTCGGGGTCAGGGTGTAGGACCCGAATCGTTCCGCCATCGGCGGGCAGGGTATCGCCGACGCCAACCCGGTGGATGGGTACGTTCAACGTCTCGCACTGCTGGACGAGACGTTGGGCCAATTCATTTTCGGAGGGCATCGGCCACAGGACGACGGTGCCGACAGCAATTCCATCGAGCACGGCAGCAGTGCCACCAATGTGGTCCTTGTCCGGGTGGGTAACGACCAGATAATCGAGGTGCTTGATCCCCTGATTCAGCAGCCAGGGAACCACGGTCCGCCCGCCTTGGTCCACATATTCGCTGTGGTCACCACTATCCACCAGCAGGGTGGTGCCCCCGGGGGTGCGCAAGAAAATCGTATCCCCATGGCCCACGTCCAGGACGTCCAGCGTCGCCGGGCCCGCGAAGGGCTGCCACAGGAGCACGGTGCAAAGTCCAGCGCACAGGGCGCGATACCCCCATCTTCGGGCGTTGGCGTCCTCCACAATCCAGCGGTAAATACACAGGGCCAACCCGCCGTAGGCGATCGAGGCCCATCCCGTGGGGCTCGTGACCGTGTAATGTCCACCCGGCACCGCAGCACCCCAATCCGCAATCACCATGATGAGCCCTGCGATGGGGACGGTCGCGTGGCCGAAAAGACTGGCCACCGCGATAGACAGGGGGGCGAAAACCACCGTGAGCAGGGCGAGCCACAGCAGCAGGCTGAGTAACGGTATGACCACAAGATTGCATAGGGGCCCAACCAGACTGAGCACATGGAAGGTGTGGCCGATAAGAGGCAAGGGCAACAAGGAAACGGCCAGGGTCGCGCTCAGGTTTTGGCGGAGGCTGAGAGGCAGGGCCGCCATCCGCTCGGAGAGGGGGCCGCTGAAGAGCAGCAGGGAGCCAAGGCTCGTGAAGGAGAGGGCGAAACCGCCATCGAGGAGGAGGGCCGGGTTGTAGCCGAGGAAGAGCAAGGCCGCCAGACTCAGGGCCGTGGGCCCGTCGGGCTCCCGGTTCAGGAACTCGGCCCAGACGTAGATGGTGAGCATAAGGGTTGCTCTGAGTATGGGCGTTCGGGCACCCGTAACGAGGGCAAAGAGAAGAATGACTCCGAGAATGAGTGCCAGTCTGCCTTTTCGGTTGCGGATGAGGGTTCGCAGTACCAATTGGAGGGTAAGGTAGAGGATACCAATGTGTACGCCGGAAACGGCCAGTATGTGGGCCGTCCCGGTTTGTAGAAAAGGATCCTTGGTGGCGGGGTCGAGGTCACTGCGGTCACCGAGCCAGACCGCCTGAATCAGTCCCCGAGCCGATTCGGGGACCGTCTGGGCGAAGACGCCGGCCTCCCACGCTCGGAGGCGCGAGGCCCAATAGCCGATATGAAGACGGGGGGCGGCAACATAGTGGACCTGGTCTCCCTTCGCGCGGATGACACTATGGATGCCCCGGAGGCGGTAGTAGTCTTCCACGCCTCCCATACCCAGATTCACCTGACCCAATTGGGGGGACAGGGTGCCCCGTAGTTGCACCCGTTCTCCGGGGTGGAGCGCCCGGCTTGGCTTCGTCCACCGCAGCAAGACCTTTCCGGCAATAGGAGGACGGTCCTTTTCCGATGTGGTGGCCTCAACGCGCAATTGGACCGACATATAGTCCATCCCAGGGCTATAGATGGGAGCGCTCTCCACCGTGCCTTCCAGGGTATAGAGGGCATTCGGGTGGTCGCGGTTGTGGCGGGCGAGGTCGTCTGTGTGCCGTTCTGGTGCGCGTATAGCCGTCCAGGTAGCGCCAGCGACGAAAAAAATCAGGGCAATGAGGAAACCATCCCGATAGGGCAGGGGATGAGGTACTACAAATAGTACGAGGAGCGTGATCGCGCCCATGGCGGTTAAGAAGATTGGCCACGGGCTCAGGTCCACGGCCGCGATACCGCCCGCAAAAGACAAGGCCGCCCACAGGACTGGCCGATTCATTGGACCCCTCTCCGCTGTGCCGCCCCCACGGGAACACGGGCCCGATTATTGGGGGAGAAAGGAGAAGAGATTTATGAGAAAGGAAATAAAATTAAAAACCGTGGCCTCGGCATTGTCCTGAGGTACCTGATTGGCCAGAAGCAACGCGCGAAAAAAGTCAAAAATCTGAAAAAACGCGTCAACGATGAACATAGTGTGCTCCACGGGGGGTTGGTCATTACGTAGGCCTTATGGTACGGAGTGGACTCACCGGAATCAACCTGAAAATCAATTTTCTGGACCCGCCTCTCCTGATTCTATACTGAAAAGGATGTCGTTCGTATGAAAACAATGTAGTTTAATGTCGATTAAGGAAAATTCGTGTTGTTCATTGTTAAAATACGTGGTATAGTCCCATTGACGACCATTCTAGACGAATATGTCGCAATGGACGTCATTTTGTTCTTAAAAACATCATTCCCCCCGTTGATGGGCGTTGGAATTGGAGAAATTATCGCGTGGGCGAACATGAAATACTTACCTTGGAAGAAGTGGCCAACTATCTCCGCGTTTCGGAGCGCACGGTGTATGATTGGGCCAATAAGGGAGAAATCCCCAGTGGCAAGATTGGCACGACATGGCGATTCAAACGGACGGACGTGGAGCGGTGGGTGGACAGCAAACTGAGTCATCCCAAGAAGCCGGTGCGGCCTGAGGCGATCACGCTCGGGGATGTATTGACACGGGATCGGGTCTTGTTGCTGGATTGCCAGAAGAAGGACGATGCCCTCAATGCGCTGGTAGATGCATTGGGCACGGCCCCCGAGGTAAAAGATCCCGAGGAACTTCGCCGTGAGGTATTTGCCCGTGAGTCCCTTATGAGCACAGGCATTGGCTTCGGGATCGGGGTGCCCCACGTGCGGCTGTCATCGATTCGTGATCTGGTGTTGGCGGTGGGGGTGAATCGCAACGAGATTGCCGACTATGATTCCTTCGACGAGCGCCCGGTGCAGATCATCTGCATGGTCGCCGCGCGGGACAACCAACATACCCAATACCTGAAGGCCCTTGCCGCCATCAGCTCGCTGGTGAAAGAATCCCGCGTGCGTGATGCCTTGTTGTCGGCAAAGGATCGCGATACGATATATGACCTGCTCACGCAAGTGGACTGAGCAAATTTTTTGACCCGCAATGCGGGATCGTGGAGAACAAATCGTGGCCCTGGTAGAACTACAACGATTTCCAGAGAATGCGGCGGCCAGTCTTGTACAGGGCATGTTGGAGCAGGAAGGCATTCCTGCCAAGGTGCACCGTGTCAGCCGTTATGCGGGCATGGGCGGCTCCGGCTACATGCTTCGGGTGGGCGAAAAGGACCTGGCGAAGGCCCGAAAACTGATTGCCCGAAACACCAGAGAAGTCGACATGGACGAGTACGTGGATAAGGAAGACCGGTCCTACCGACGTTGTACAAGTTGCACGTCGGTAATGATAAACCGGACGGCCTTTACCGGATCCCAAAAGGTGTTGATGGGCGTCACGCTCGGCCTGGCCTGGTTTTTCCTCACCAAAGACTTCTGTTGCCGCAAATGCGGACACGCCTGGCGAAGCCGCTGATGATCGGGTTTAGATAAGCGAAGATAGACCGCGATCAAATACAGTTCGTTAGCTTCAGCAGTGCATGCACGTTCCTGGAAGAGGCCAACGCACCGGCAGCTTGGCCACTATCGCCTAAAAAGCAGCCTTTGACAATTGGGAGCGCAGGTCTCGGACGCGCCAAAGGTGGGCGGCCCGCCTGCATCGGGCCGAAGGCACGTTGTTTTACGTCTTCGACGTAATGCAGGTGAGCCGCAAGTCTGGACGCTGGAATGCAAATTATAGTTAATCCACCGGCTCTGCCGGTGAGAATTCATCAGGCTCTGCCGTTTCGTCGAGTTCTCCTACTGTTAGCTCAAGCAGCGTAATTTTTGCCGTGTTGCAGAATAGGGCGGTCGAAGCGCTCTTAGCCCCAGAGGGGCGGCATATCGTAGATAGAATGAGAAGGCCGGCTCCTCGCGGAGTCGTATAAAATACGC
>CAXBPH010000320.1:0-7685 GCA_963977445.1 uncultured bacterium
GTGTACGTGAACAAGATTGGTTTAAAGGGCTCCTTATTTGCCGATGCCAACCCCGTGGTGCCACCCGATCCCGCTCTTCGTACGGCTACACCGTACAAAGAGCGGGTTCGGGTGCCTTGACCCAAGAAAATGTCAGAAAAAAATTGGATATTTCCGTAGCTTGGTCCGCCGAAAATTATACAATGGCACAAAGCCACCGCCAGGTCATCCATTAATCCACTCCACAATCGACGCCCAAGGCACCCGAATCCTCCTGCGGCGGATCTTTGACCGGGAATACCGGATCGGGTGGCACCCCGACGGCCCTCTTGTTAATCAAAATGGATGTGAAGTCGACGTCCGGCATTTTAATGCGATTGTCCTGGACCGCGTCCACATTGCGGCATGCTACGGTATACATGGTAGGATAGAGCCGCGTTGTGTGTGCGTACCTGACACAACCTGAAGCAGAAGGAAGAACGAGCTTGAAACGAGCAAATATGGCCCGGCTGATTGACCACACCCAATTGCGGGCCTACGCCACAGAAGTAGATATCCGCGAACTGTGTGAAGAGGCCCTGACCTACAATTTCGCTACGGTCACGGTAAACCCGGCGTGGACCTCCTACTGTGCCAAAAAACTGGCAGGTAGTCCCGTGGGCATTAATACCTGTATCGCCTTTCCCCTGGGCGCTTCGACGGCCCAGATGAAAGTGGAAGAAGCCCGCGATGCGGCACGTAACGGGGCCACCGAGTTGGATATGGTCATCAATATTGGTGCCCTCAAATCGGGGTACCCCAGTTTCGTGGAGCGAGAAATCGCTGCCGTGGTCAAGGCGGTCAACGGGATGCCCGTGAAGGTCATCCTCGAAACCAGCTACCTGACCCGCGATGAGAAAATCAGTGTGTGCGAAATGAGTAAACGTGCCGGGGCTTCCTATGTGAAGACCGCCACGGGTTTCGGTCAGGGTGGGGCATCTGTGGACGATGTTCGACTGATGAAAGACGTCGTGGGCGATGCCCTGGGCGTCAAGGCGGCCGGGGGTATTCGCACCTTCGGCGATGCCATGGCCATGCTGAAAGCCGGGGCGTCTCGCCTGGGCACGAGCGCGGGCATCGAAATTCTGGAGGACATCCCGGCCTGACTGGTCGGTGGCCATATCGGATACGTTCGTCCAGGGATGGACAAAAAGATGAGAGCGAGGCAGCCATGGATGCGTTGTTGCGTGAAGGGTTGGTCGGGAAAAAAGTCCTGGTGCTGGGTGGCTTGGGATTTATCGGGAGCAATCTGGCCCTCCGTTGCGTAGACCTCGGCGCCGAAGTGACGGTCTACGATTCTCTCATGGAGCACGGCGGGGGTAACCCGGCCAATCTGGGCAGTGTTCGCGACCGCATCCGGGTGGTACACAACGACATCCGCGACTACAACCTGGTGAATCGTGAAGTGCGCGACCAGGACTTCATCTTCAATTGTGCCGGCCACACCTCCCACAGTTATTCCCTGAAAGACCCCTTCCTCGACATCGCCATCAACTGCAAAGGCACCATGAACGTCCTCGAGTCCGTGCGACAGGACAATCCAAAGGCCCGGGTGATTTACGTGGGCACGAGCACCCAATGTGGGGCTATGATCAGCAGTCCGATTGACGAGCTCCACCCGGAATTTCCCCTCGACATCTACTCCGCCAACAAAAGCGTGGCCGAGAAATATCACCTGATTTACCATAGCGTCCACGGACTGCGGACCTCGGTCGTCCGACTCGCCAACATCTATGGCCCCCGTGCCAATATCAAGAGTAGCGATGCCGGCGTGCTCAATTTCTTTATCGGACTGGCCCTGCAAGGGAAAAATCTCACCATCTACGGCGAGGGCCAGCAAAAGCGGAATGTGCTCTTCGTGGAAGATTGCGTCGAAGCTCTGCTGCAGGTGGCCCTGGCCGAAAACACCCTCGGCGAAGTCTATTTTGCCTCGGGAGATGATGAGTGCGCCATCGCCAGTTTTGCCCAGGAAGTCGTGGCCGTCGTGGGGAAGGGCGGCGTGGATCAGGTGCCCTGGCCCGAAGATTGGGTCGCCATGGACGTGGGCGATGTGTCTATCTCCAACGCGCGAATCAAGGAAGCCATCGGCTGGCACCCCCGGGTTAGCCTGAAAGACGGGCTCCTCAAGACCCGCTACTACTACGAAGCCAACTGGGCAACCTATCTGGGTGAATCCTGAATACGCGAAATGCCCGCCGATGACGCTGTTTGACCCCCCTGAGCCAGACCCGGCATACTAGGTTCACCTGATGGGGGCGCACGATGCGCCTTCCTGCGACAGGTCTGGCGGGCAAACTGGCCCCGGCTGCACTCTGAAGAACCTCGCTCTGGAGGAAGAATCTCCCATGTCCATCTCCTTTTCCCGTCTTTCCTATTTGAAGCCCGCGCTCATGGCCCTCTTTATGGTCACCGTCGCCCTATTCCTGAATGCCTGCGGTGGGGAGGAGGACGAGCCCACCACAGAACTCGCTGAAACCCTTAGCGAGGAAGCCCTGGTCGCGCCGGCGGCCGTGGAAGATATTGCCCCACCAGCGGGATTGGAAATGGGCGAGGTAGTTCCGGTCACCTTATCCGCCCTCCAGTTTATGCCCGCCGAAGCCCAGATTGCCGTAGCCGTGCCGCCGGTCCCCGGTATGCGGGATAAATTGCTGCCCCTCCTATATGCCTTGGCATCGGAAGAAGAAATCGACGAAGCCATGGCCGAGGGTTTTTTTGGCCTGAGCGATGGCATCGGCGTCCAGGCAGAAAGCTACGAAGAACTGGCGGCAGCGTTGGGCGTAGAAGCCCAATTGCCCATAGCGGTATTCTTCGATTTCTCCGAAACAGTTGCCAGCGCGGTAGCGGCAAAAGCGGCCCACGACGCAGCGCAGCCAGACGCGCCCGAAGCAGGTGACTTGGCTCCCGATAGTGCCCTGGCACAAGGCGCACCACCCGAGGCCGGTCTAGACAGTGAAACTGCGGATTCTACTCCCTATCCGTCGGGCATCGAAGGCATGGACTATTTTGAAGATGCCGAAGAGCCAGATTGGGTGGCGGTACTCGGTCTTGCCGATCCGGCCAAGGCCCGCGCTGAACTGGAGCGCATCATTTCGGAAGAAGAAGATCTCGCAAGTCTCCCCGAAAGCGCCGAAACCGTCGAGGGTATGGCCCTTACGGTTCGCGGCGATTACGCCTACTTCATGACCGAAACAAACCTGGTGCTCGGTGATCTGGACTTGGTACGAAGCACGGCGGGCCGTGTGGCCAACCCGGCCTCCTTTCGCTATGGCACGGTGGAGTGCCCGGCGACCGCCGCAGATGAGGCCGTTACACTAATTTACGGAAGCCGCTATCTGCCCCTCCTGGACCAGGCCCTTCCTATTTTGATGGACGGGGTAGACCCCAGCGCCCTGCCCATGGTGCAATCGCAGATCGACCTGTATAAGGGAATGTTTGCCGAGGGGGAAGACGAAGATCCCATCGTGGGCACCTTGTCCTACGTAGACGACCTCATGGAAGTGCTGGTACGTGCAGACACCGTGGCCAACCCCGGCATCATGACGATTTCCGGCGACGCCCTGCCGCTCCGCTTGGCACGGTATGTCCCCGACAATACACTGGCCCTCAGTAGCTTTCGATTTAATGATGTACTCAAGGATCTGATTGCCCAGAGCATGCTCCCCGCAATTCAGGCAGGAAGCCCCGTCGATGTCTCCATGGCGGCCCAAATCATTCCCCAACTGGGCGATGAGCTTACCATAGCCATGACCGATGTCGGTGAGGATGGAACGACGGGGTTATACATTTTGCTGGGTCTGGCCCAGCCCCAGGCAACCCAGGGACTCCTTCAGATGTTCGTGCCCATGGAAAACGGCATGGAATACGAAGGTTTCACCATCAACGCCATACCGGCACCATCGCCGATCCCCCTATACCTCAGTTTCGTCGACGATTTTGCGATTATTGGCACGAGCGAAGTGGGGATGAAGGCCATTATCGACCAGCATATTGCCAGCGGCGTATCCGGTGCGTTCGCGAAAATGGTGCCGCCCTATGATATCGATATTCCCCGATACCAGGCATTCACCTTCAACACCCAGGTCCTGGGCACGCCCCTGACCACCCTCATGGAATCCCTCGGGGCAAGCACCGACAACGCCGATCGCGAATTAAACCAGATTGAGCAGGTCGTTCGCGAAGTACGGGCCGGGAAAGAGCTTCAGGACGGATGGGTGACGGGCCGCTTCGGTATCTACTTGAACGATTTGAGCCAGATACACTTCGAAAAGGAATCGCCGGAAGCAGAAGGAAATGACACGCCGGTTGCGGAACAATAGGCACCGGATTGGGCTGATTCAGATACTTCGGGCGGGGCCTGTGTAGTCGTCTGCCATGCTGCCGTCTGCGTGTTTTGATTTTGGTGAATTCCCCAGCGCTGTGGTACCCTAACGAGAGGGACACGCTGTAGGGATGCCGCGCCCAAGTCGGACAGCAGGCGTAACGCGTGCCTCAGACATTGTTGGAGTAAAACGTGAACGTATGAGTACCCCCTTCTTTCACGAGGAATTTCCAAGTACATTTGAGGCCATGACGGAAACCTTGGATCACGCTGTCTCCGCGCTCCTTCGGGATGGGTGGATTAAGACGGACCAGGAGCCCTGTACCCGTTTATGCCTGGAAGAAGCCTTGGTGAATGCGGTGCGTCATGGCAACAATAATGACGCCGCCCGTACCGTATCCCTGAGCCTCGAAGCAGACGAAGATTGCTGTACCATACGGGTTTGCGACGAAGGGGGCGGATTTCGCGTGGATCAGGTGGCGTTTCCGGAGCTGGAGCAAATGGGAGGTCGGGGTATCTGTCTGATACGCCACTTTATGGAAAAAGTGAAGTTCGACACGAGTGCAAACTGCCTGGAGATGTCGTTTCGACGTAAGGCAATTTGAAGAACAACTCGGGACATTGCGTACCGGGGAGTTGAGGGAATGGCCTGTCTGCGTTTGCCTGCGACGCAGTGATAAGGTACTGTTTGACCCCACCAGGCCCATTGGGCCGGGTCAGCAAGAGAGGAGACTGCGGCATGAGTAAACCCAATGATGAAATTGTTGAATTCACCGAAGACGGACCAGTAATTGTAGGGACCATTCGGACGTCCAGCGTGCTCAGCGCCATCAACGTAGCCGAATTTGGCAATGAAGTCGTGGCCTACGTCGAAGCCCGGCCCAAGTTGAACCTGCTGCTGAACTTTGAACACGTGGACTATCTTTCCAGCGCCGTGTTGACGGAATTACTGCGGGTCAACAAGGCGATTGAATCCGTCGAGGGAAAGCTCCGTCTCTGCAGTCTTTCCAAAGTGATTCTCGAGGTCTTTCAGATTACGAATCTCGACAAGATGTTTACCATTTTCAATGAAGATACGGATGGTGCCGTTCGCCGCTTCCGGCGTGCCTTGGAAATTCAGGCGGAAGAAGCCGCCTGGAAAGAACCAAGCTGACCAGCCCGTTCCGAAAATACAGACATACTTCCTGGATACGCTACACCGGGAAACGGTAACTAAATAATCTGAAACGCCCCATGTCTATACGGTGTGGGGCGTTTTCTGCGTCTCAACACCCCGTAAAACGCTCCAATGTTGGCAGCGGCTTGCAGGTTTTCCAGAGTGCTTGCTATGATTCGTCTTCGCGCACCCCCGGATTTCTCAATAGATTGGAGTGGGGGGGCGCGGTTCAGGTTCTGATGGGAGAGAGTTCATGAAGATAACCATTGTCGGTACGGGATACCAGGGTCTTGTTGTTGGAACCTGTCTCGCGGAAACGGGCCACCAGGTCACCTGCGTCGAGTCGGATGCAACGCGCCTGGAAACCCTGCGTACCGGTCGCGTGCCCTTTCACGAACCGGGACTGGAAGAGTTGTTGACCCGGAACCTGGAAGAGGAGCGCCTTTCCTTTACCGATGATATCGTCGCCGCCACCAACGACTGCCTGAGCATTCTATTTTGCGTTAATCCACCGGTAGATGAGGCCGGGCAGGTGGATACGAGCGAGTTGCTCGAATTAGCGGCCACCGTCGCATCCTCCATGGAAGGTTATCGTCTCTTCATTAATAAGGGGGCCTGCCCGCCGGGCACCGCGGCCGAATTGGAGCGCGTATTCTCGGCAAACACCGAACAGCCTTTCGACGTGGTGGTCAATCCCGATTTTCTCAAAGCGGGTAAAGCAGTCGATGATTTTATGCACCCCGACCGCGTGATCGTCGGCTGTGAAGATGTGCGCGTTCAAGAACTCTTGCGTGAGATCTACAGCCCCTTCCTGCGCACCGGTCGTCCCATTCTCTTTATGAACAAGGCCAGTGCAGAGATATCCAAATATGCCACCAATGTCATGCTCGCCTCCCGCATCTCCATGATGAACCAACTGGCCGATATCTGCACCGCCGTGGGCGCCGACATTGCCCGGGTCCGGGAAGGTCTCGCCTGTGACGAGCGCATCGGCAGCACCTTCCTTTTTCCGGGGCTGGGATACGCGGGCTCCTACATGCCCGGTGATGTGGCGGCCTGCCAGCGTTTCGGTGAGGACAACGGGGTTCCGGTAGACCTGATCGCGGCGGTTCAACAAGTGAATCGGCGAAGACAGGATGGCTTCGAGGAAATGATTCGCACCCACTTCGCGGACAACATGGATGGCAAGGTGCTCGCCTTTTGGGGAGCCACCTTCAAGCCGCGCACCGACGATATACGTGGTTCCGTCGCCCTCCGCCTCATGGATAATTTTCTCGACAGTGGTGCCGCCGTTCGGGTTCATGATCCGGTAGCAGGACCTTCCCTCCGCGCGCGCTATGGTGATCGGGTCACGGTTGCGTCCAAACCCTACGACGCCCTCGAAGGTGCCCATAGTCTTATCATCACCACGGAGTGGAGCAACTACCATCGCCCCAACTTTGCAAGAATGGCCGAGCTCATGGCCGCACCCGTCATTTTTGATGGTCGAAACCTGTTTCAGCCCGCCACACTGGAGAAAGAGGGCTTCACCTACTTCAGCATCGGAAGATAAGCCCCCTGCCGCCCTGTTGCGACTGTCTCTTTGGGATCCGTTTATTCATGACCATCGAAAATAACGAAAATGGGCCCTTTCGGCTCGTGGCCCTCCTGGGTGCGCCACTTCTCGCGCTTGCCCTTGGATTGTGCGGCGACCTCTCCCCAGGCCACCCGGAAGTGACGCGAACGGCCGCCGTCGCCCTGTGGATGGCCCTGTGGTGGATGACGGGTGCCGTGCCCCTCGCGGTGACCGCGCTGCTGCCCATCGTGCTCTTTCCCACCCTCGGGATCATGTCCGCAAAGGACGTTCCCGGTTATTACATAAACGACATCATATTCTTGTTCCTTGGGGGATTTCTCGTTGCCCTGGCCATGCAACACTGGGATCTGCACCGCCGTATTGCGTTGCGAATCCTTTTGTTTTTCGGCGGAAAACCGAGCCGGGTCCTACTGGGTTTTATGACACCCACCTTTCTGCTTTCCATGTGGATCTCCAATACGGCGACAACGATGATGATGGTGCCCATTGCCCTCTCCGTCATACTGCGCCTGGAGGAAAATGGCGACACGGTGGCCACCCGGCGCTTTTCGCTCGGCCTGCTCCTGGCCATCGCCTATAGTGCGAGCATTGGCGGCACGGCAACCCTCATTGGCACC
>CAXBPH010000321.1:0-7669 GCA_963977445.1 uncultured bacterium
AAGGAAACATACCAGGGTGAATAGGGTTTTCATTGCAAGGCTCCTTTGTTGCTACCGGTAGTTACTATAGCGCACGGGACGACAATCGAAAAACTTCGGGAGTCATTGGCCGGGTCTTGATGAGACGGTGTGCGCTACAATGACGGTCTATCAATGAGGATAACCCATTGCACGCTGTGAATGTCATTTATGGAATAAATGGCGTTCACTGAAATTGAAGGAGTAGTACCCGTGGCTAAGAAATTCATCATGTTGTTCGTGTGGATACTCATCTGTCCTCTCGCACTCGATGCCGCCGCTGATTGGAACGTTCGGGATTCCGGAGCCCTTGGCGATGGGGCGACAGACGATACCCTCGCCTTTCAACAGGCCCTCGATGCGGCAGGCGCGGCCGGGGGCGGCGTCGTGCACGTACCGGCAGGTGCCTACTGTATTCGCGGGAACTTGCGCATTCCCGGTGCCGTGACCTTGCAAGGGGTTTTTCGCACGCCACCCCTTCCCTTTGGTGGGCCCAATGGCAAGCTCGCTGGGTCCGTGCTGGAGGCCTACGCAGGGCGAGGCACCCAGGAAGGTGAACCCTTCATCCGCCTCGCCGGTCACGCCTCGACGGTTGCCGGTCTCATTGTCCGCTATCCCGAATGGAAACAATCGGAGGTCCCCCCCGTTCCCTACCCGCCCACGATCACGGGTGATCATGTAGAAGATGTTGCGGTGCTCGATTGCCTGTTATTGAATTCCTATGAGGGGATGCACTTTCAGGGATCCGCCCGCATGATTGTCCGCAACGTCTTTGGCTATCCAAGTTTTCGGGGACTCTACATTGACGCGGGCTACGATATTGCCCGGGTGGAAAATTGCCACTTCTGGCCCTTCGGTGTTGTCTACAACGCCGATGACCCCTATTGTAAATGGGTAAACACAGAGGGTGTCGCCTTTGAATTTGGCCGCACGGACTGGCAATACGTGACCCATACCTTTTGCTTTGGCTATGGTATTGGCTACCGGTTCTCCAAGACCGACGCGGGCTCTTGTAACGGCAGCTTCGTGGGTATCGGCGCGGATTCCTGTCGCCGGGGTGTCTATGTGGAAGAAGCGCAGAAAGCGGGACTGCTCATTACCAACGGTGAATTTGTCGGGCGCTGGGGCAGTACTGATAGCGTGGGTCTGGAAATCGCCGAGAGTGTGGGCCAGGGCAAGGTCAATCTGAATACCTGCTCTTTCTGGGGCCCCCTCGACGTGTGTCTTGTGTCGCGCAGTAACAAGGCGCAATTGTCTGTGAGCAACACCAACTTCTGCGATTGGGATATCAACGGCACGGACTCCCCCGCGGTGCAACTGGATGCTGGTAAGGCGATCTTTCAGGGAAACACCTTTGATGATGGTCGGGTGCATGTCCGTGTGGGTGCTGCGGTAGAGTCGGCGATTCTCATGGGCAACCAGGGTGGTGGCGGATTTCGATTTGAAAACGCAGCGGCGGACCGCACCCAGGCCCTGGGCAATGAGCAATCCCGGGTGAAGTGGAATGACGAACATAAAGCCCACTATAAAATCGACGTGGGTGCGCCGGGCGATGGGCTCTACCTCAGTGGCTGGCACGGACGGGAAGAAGCACCTGAATGGGGTGAATCCGGCACGCGCCGCTGGTCCACCACGGGCTCGGTGGTCTTGTTGCCCACGGTTCCGGGAACTACCTACACCCTTCGCCTCCGCCTTCGTCTGGAAGGCTATAGCCTGGCCCCGGAAAACGGGCTCTACCTTGGAGACACACGCCTGGCTCCCCTGCCAGAAGCTGCGGGCAACGGGGAAGTTGTCGCGACCTTTGTCGCCGAAAATGACGAGACCCGACTGGCCCTTCGTGTGAAAACCTGGCGGCCCGTTGACGTAATGCCCGGCAATGGAGACGCACGGGCCCTGGGTGCGGCGGTGCGCGATCTTGTGGTAGAAGCTGAGGGCGCGGCGGATACGGCAATCTTCGACGCCAATACCGGAGAAATGGTGACGCCGTAGCGGACTGATTTAGGAATTATAGGCAATAGCGCGGATGACTGCGTTGTGATTCAACGTACCCGACGTGTCAATCCAGTTTTCGTGCAAGGCGCTAAAGTGGGTTAGCCCTCCCGGCTGACACAACGTAACCCTGGTCTGGGTTCTGTGCAAGACGCTAAAGTGGGTTGGCCTTCCAGGCTGACATAAGGTAACGTTGAGACGCCAATATGGGCCGCAATGATGGAATGGCTTCGGCAAATGGGGACACTGCCGCTGGGGTTTCGCGTCCGTCGGCGACCAGCGCGCGCGACATGACAGGTCGCGGACACGCCGGAGGCGGGCTGGAAGCCTATCCCACGTTAGCCCTCCCGGCTGACACAATGTAATACGGATGGAACCGCCTCGGGCGTTGACACATCCGACGGAATATTGGCCACTGGGTTCGCCAGGTTTAGCGTGGGCTCGTAGACCACTGCGAGCGTACATAGTGGTGCGGCCAACATGGCACACAAGGTGAGCAATGCTACCCCGTAACGCGATTGCGAGGTGCGGAAGATAGGCAGGGCCATCAGCCCCGCTGCGCCCAGTCCCAACAGCGCCCCCTGCCAGAGAAAATGAAGCAGTGCCCAGCCCAGGGCCTGCACCCACGAATAGGATAAAAATTCTGCCGCAGCCGTCATCTTATTCTCCCCGCATCTGTTTCAAAAGTAATTCAATTTCGGTCTGGTCAGCTGGTGACAAGGACTCCTCCGACAAGGCCTGCATCACCAATTTGGCCGTGGAACCGCCAAAAGCCCGTTGGGCCAGATCGGATACCAGCGATTTTTGCGTCACCTGCTCCTGCTCCGTCGTCGTGTAGACGTGGCTTCGTTGCGATTCATCCCGTGTGACCAGACCTTTCTCCAACATGATCTGGAGAAACTTCAGTACCGTCGTGTACCCCGTCGGCCGAATCTGCTGTAGCTCTGCCTGGATATCGTTGACCGTGGCCGATCCGATACGCCAGAGCACCTGGAGTATGGCCAATTCTGCGTCCGTGGGACGTCGCCCTGCTTTGTCTACCATTCGGTATCGCCTTCCTTTGTTTCATGCGCCGCCCCCCCCATCACCGCCGTCTGCACGTGTGAACTCCACTATGTACGAAGATGTTCGTATTGTCAACGAAAACCTTCGTAGTTGTGAGCAAAGGCGGCTCAAGGCGGTTGACGGGATTGGGAAATCGAACGGGAGCTTATGAATTGCCCCGGTGAGTGGGCGTTAAACAAGCCATGGTGGCCCTCGCTCAAGCCCGGCTCTTTCGTTTCGGCGGCGCACACAAGCGCCTACAAAAGGCCAGCATACCGGCGGCTTGGCCACTTTTACCTAAGAAGCACTACGACAATTGGGAGCGCAGGTCGGGGACGCGCCGTAGGAGTGCGGCTCGCCTGCATCGGGTCGAAGGCACGTTGTTTTTACGTCTTCGACGTAATGCCGGCGGGCCGCCCTCCTTTGGCACATCCGAAACCAGCGCTCCAAAGCTCCAAGTCCGGAAACTGGCAACCAATTATGTTGGAGATTATCCGAGATGCATTTTCGCTTGATCAGCAACCACCGGCAGATCCTGGGTATGAGGAAAGCCCCGGCAACGGGGGTGTGTTTAGTCCACGAAGTGGGCGAAATATCGTAGCCCAGCGGCGAGCGTAGCGAGTCCTGGGTTTTGGTCGACACACGCCGATACGAGTCCCAGCGGGGCGACATAGGGCGCGAATTGGGTCCCATCTCCGAAAATTCTATGCCGCCCCGCTGGGGCTAAGAGCGCTTCGACCGACCTATTCTGCAACACGGCAATAATTGCGCTGGAACGGCAAAGCGTGATGATTTCTCACCGGCAGCGTCGGTGGATTCGCTTGGATTTAGAAGTGGTCCATGGTCCAGACAAAGGGGGTGCGTTTGGGGAACAGCACTTCGAGGAGCGATCTGCCTTGTGGTGTTACCAGGCGGCGACGCGTGGCGAGGACCTCATCCAGGTAGCGATAACCGCAGAGTAGCTGGGAAAACTCGCCCTGGCTGAGGGTGACTTTGTTGTCGCCCGATTGGGGGGCCACGTCGATTGCGCCCCGGGTGGCCCGAATTCGAAAGGGCTTCTTGTCCACCAACAGGGTCACTTCGGCACGCTCTGAATAGAGGCTGCTCCGGGTCAACTGACTCTCCCATTCGGGAATCATGGACTCCAGGGTCTCCCCCATGTTGATGATGGCCATCATACCGTCGCGATTGCGCTTGACGTGCATTTCATAACGGGATTCAAAGCGCATCAGATATTTCATGAAGGGATGGGTCGGCGGCGCAGCAATGCGAATCTGCGAGGCATGGTGGGCCCTGGAAAACTGAGCCACCGCATGAAGGAGTGCCCCACAGGTGTCGTGTCCCGCGATGCCCAACTCATCAATAATCAGATCGCTATTCTCGATGCGGGGTAGAAAATATCCCCGGACCTTGCCCTTTTCGTTGGTCAGGACCTGGACGGGCTTCCAGCGTTCCCATTGATTGGTCATGTGGGCGGTAGAACGGACGATAGAGCAGGCCATATCCGACTCATCCTGATTGTGAATCTTGTGGATGGCCTGGATATCGCCTGGTTTTCCCTGCCGTACCCGGTGGGGCTCATGATCCGCATTCTCCGCTTCCAGCACGCTTATTGCCGTCACATAGTCGGAAAGCATGGTAGTAAAGCCGAAACGGTGATAAAAATCTACGACACCAAAGAGCATGGAGACGTGGTAACTGTGATTGCGCATGTATTCCAGCCCGTCTTCAATCAACCGACTCGCAATACCCTGCTTGCGGAAGGCGTCGTTTACGGCCACCCAGCCAAAGCCCCCCATCTTGAGGCGGGCTTCCCCGATACGTATGGTGTCGGTCGTTATGCGAAGGGTTCCCGCCGTCTGGCCATTTTTCAGCGCAATTCGGGTGTGTTCCGTCTGAAATCCGGGGTACCGGGCAAGCACGTTGTCCAGATGCTGGGTGAGAGTGAAGTAGTTGGGACCAAAGGACTTCGCCATGAGATCATGGGCACGTGTCCGGTCCTCATCGTCGATCACGCCTCGTACGATCAAATCGGGCATGGGGGCTTCCTATTCTTTGGTTTTTTCGACTATGCCTCGCAAAGGGGCATTAATTGCGCTTAGACAGAGTATACCAGCTTGGGCCAATGTCGTGTCAGGGGGGCAAAAAAACAGCCGTTTGAAATGAATTTAAATAAACTTGCTGCTGAATCGTTATATAAGGGACGAGGTGTCGAATCAGCCCCACAGATGGTGGTGTCGTCGGCGGGTTGAAAAATCTGCCGTCGGTGTTGTATTTTGTAGGGCCACGGCACCTTCTTATTGTGTACCCATTCGGGTTTCAGGAAAACAAAGTAATACAGGAGATTATCATGAAACGTGCATCCATCTTAATGTTCGCTTGTGTCGCGCTGACGCTGGCTGGTCTTGCCCACGCTGCAGACGCACCCAAGGGCCCCCTGGGCTTCAAAGTGAAAGACATTGACGGCAAGGAAGTTGACTTGGCCAAGAAATACGAAGGCAAAGTTGCTCTTATCGTAAACGTCGCTTCCAAGTGCGGCCTGACCGATAAGAACTATGCTCAGCTTTCCGAGCTCTACACGAAATATAACGAAAAGGGACTGGCTATTCTTGCGTTCCCGGCCAATAACTTCGGTGAGCAGGAACCCGGCAGTGACGCAGACATCAAAGAATTCTGCACGAAGGAAAAGAACGTAGCGTTCGACATCTTCTCCAAGGTTTCCGTAAAGGGCGACGATCAGGCTCCGCTTTACAATTTCCTTACGTCGGAAGAGTCCAACAAAGGCTTCGCTGGCGAAATCGAGTGGAACTTCACCAAATTCCTCGTCGGCAAAGACGGCAAAATTGTGGCCCGTTTCGGCCCCAAAGTTGATCCCGAAGATCCCAAAGTCGTTAAGGCCATCGAAGACGCCATCGCGGCTTCCGCCGGTGGTGACGAATGGGACGACCTCAATGTAGGTAATCTCAGCGGCCAGGCGGTTCTCTAAGAACCTCGTCTACCGAAAATAATTCAAGGCAGGCTGTATACCTCGCGGTGTACAGCCTGCCTTTTTTATGTTGCATGGGCAATTACAAGGGTTCCAACAAAGACCCACTCCACCAAAATAAACTGAACCCACCAATCGTGCCGCGCGATCCGGTATTCCCGGTTCGTGCGCGGATCGGGAGATATGACTAGTTTTCTAAACCAAGGCCCAGGCCATGCACAATACTATTTTCCCACTGACCTATTGAAAACTTCCCACAACTTCACAAACTCCAATGATGTCCCACAGCCCCTTCGCACGAACTGGAGTACCAGATCGCGCGCCACGCCTATGGTTTGTCGTTTTATCTGCAAAAAGTGAGGTGACGACATGATTCGCAAGAACCCATCGAGTCATCCTTTTACCTCCGGCACTTGAAATATCGAATAGATCACCCCCACCAATTGCCCATGGTCCAATTTATTTCAGGGGTTCGGAATCCATATGTGTGAAGGTTGCGCTGCGATGCTTCACGCCGATAGCACTTCTAATCCGCACCTATATTGCAGGGGGCGTCCATATGGTGGCGGCGATAAAGCGCTCGGGTCCCCGTTTTCCATCGGCGAAATAATATACGGTTACGACTTTGCCATCGGCCCGCTGAACCGTCCGGGGATAGCCCATATCGGTGGTAATACCGTCGTTGCGCAAGACCAGCTCTGGCCCCCAGGTCCGCCCGCCGTCGTTACTCAGTTTGGCGCACATGCTATAGGGTTTCGCGCGGTAGCCGTAGGTCAGGCAGACCCGCCCATCCTGGAGAAGAATCATGGCCGGAGGATTGCCGGCACCTACGGAGCCCACCGGGTCGGCTTCCCGTTTCCACGTCTTTCCGTTGTCGAGAGAGCGATATTGAGAGATGAAACGGCGTTTCCCTTCGCGACGACGTTCCGTTACCAGCAGTTCGGTATCCGAAAGGCGGACCGATGAGGGCATGATCTCAAACTGCCCATCGCCAGGGAGTTCTACCCCGATGAACGAGACAAACTGCCAGGAGGCACCTCCGTCGTCGGTGCGCATGCAGAAGACCCGACCCTCTTTTCCGTCGGTCTTTGCCGCCGTGCTGAACAGCATGCAGGAATCCGAATCTTCCACAATATAATCCGTCCGCGCGGCTGTGCCGAGCAGGTCGAAATTGGGTAGCTTGAAGGGACCTTCCCAGCTTGCTCCTTTGTCATAGGAATAAAAGAAGCGGGACGTGCCACTACCCGTGCTGTTCATGCGAACGGTCATGGCAAAGCCGTCGTGGGTAAAGTCGATACCGCCCGGACATTCAATGGATGGTGGAATCTTAACGCCAGGGGTTGCGATTCCGTGAAGAGATTCGCCCTCTGGAATTAAGAACCCTTTTTCTGCCGGATGCTCCAGGTTCCAGGTAGCGCCCCCGTCGAGGCTGCGGGCCAGCCAATGTTGCTCGGGTTTTTCCCGGTCTATATGGTGGCTGGTCCCCATATCTTTGTAGTAGCCCCGCCCGTAGCCCACGAGGATTTCGTTGTCCCAGCTCCAGATGCCGTGGTTGGCGGGCCATCCACCGAATCGACCGGCCTCATAATAGACGGTGACGTGTTTTACGTCATCACCGCCTCCTCCCAGACA
>CAXBPH010000322.1:0-7602 GCA_963977445.1 uncultured bacterium
ATACCAGCTTTTCGGACTTTTTGTGTCAGGGTGCGGGCAGGGTGACGGTCGTCAGGACGATGGTTTCATAGGCACCCGCTTCGCCCCGTTCATAAAGACAGCCCACCGTGCCATCGGGCAGGGAGACCAAATCGGAGTAGGCGCTGGGTCCGTCATAGATAAGAATCGATTCCGGCCAGGTGGCACCGCCATCGGTGCTCACGTTTAGGGTCATTTTTTCCCGGGCCGTGCTCGCCGGGTTAGAAAAAAGCAGGCGGGACGCGCCCGAAGGCCCTTTGTGGCGCAAGGTGCTGCCCTGGCAGATGGGCTCGATGAGGGCGCTATCCGTCATATCTTCCGACCAGGTGAGGCCACCATCGGAACTGTAGGAGACCCGGCGTCGGTTTTCTTTCTTGTAGCTGCGCATATTTTGATAGATGCGGCCATCCGCGAGTTCGGCGATGGTCGATTCATTGGTGTAGCCCTGGTGGACGCCGCCGATGGCCCAGGTTTTGCCATGGTCATCACTGTAGATGACGTGGGAAAACCAATCCTTGTGATCGGGGCTGGTGGAGTGGTTTGCGGGTATGATGAGACGTCCCGATTGGGTCTGGATGCCGTGACAGGGGCCCGTGGCATACCAGCGCCAGTCTTCCCGTCGGGTAGTGGGGCTGATGTCTTCCGGCGTAGACCAGGTGACCCCTTCGTCGGCGCTCCGGGTGATCCACACCGTGCGGGGCGAGTCTTCCCCGGTGAGGATACGTCCTTCGTGGGCCTTGGCGCTGTTTTTTGTCAATACCAGCACGAGCTCTTTCGTTTCACGATCCCAGATGGGTGCGGGATTACCGCAGGTGAATCCGTCTTCGTGGACCACCACCGAAAGGTTTGACCAGGTTTTTCCACCATCGGCACTGCGTTTGAGGACCAGGTCGATGTCGCCCGAGTCACTCATGCTTTCCAGACGACCTTCACAGAAGGCGAGCAGGAAATTGGGGGTGGACACGATGGCCGGAATGCGGAAGGTATGATAGCGCTCCGTGCCCGAGGTGAAAACGGTCGTGGTATCGCCAACTTGGGCGTGGGTCGTGGCTGCGAGCCCCAGGAAACTGAGGAGGAGTGCGATGGTTCTGGTCACGGATATTCCTTTCCGGTCTGGTGTTGATTGGATGGTGTAATGGTAACGGGAAGTCAGGCGCGAATGCACGTCGTCGCCGGGGCCGATTGCCCGCTGGACAAGTCTCCACGCCGTTGCATAGACTAACGGTTGCCCGTGCTGGACTGAATGTATACGGCATCTTCGTCGTCCAGTGGCATGAAACACAGAGAACGCGGGGCGAGTCCAATCATACATTGGACAGTCGCCACCCACTACGGAGTATTTAACGATGAATCACTACACGACCCGACGTACCTTCATGAAGCAAACTGCTGCTGGCGCAGCGGCCCTGACCTTCGGTGGCGCAGCCTTTGCTAAATCCAAACGGGAATATGGCATCTCCCTCGCGGGCTGGTCCCTTCACCGCACCATAGGCACGGGCGAAGGCAAGGTACCCATGTTGGACATGCCCAAGCTGACCCGTGATACGTGGAATATCGAAGCAATTGAGCTGGTGAGCGGCATGCTGCCGAGCACGGAAAAAAGCTGGCGGGATGAACTGGCGAAAAACGCGGCGGCTGCAAACGTGAAGTTCATGCTGATCATGATCGATGGCCAGGGAAATATCGGCAGCGCCAAGCCGGAAGAGTGCCTGGATGCCGTCGACCGTCACAAGGCCTATATCGATTACGCCGCCGACTTTGGCTGCCATTCGGTTCGTATGAACTGGAAAGGCAATGAGGACGGTACGGAAAAAGACGAAGCCCTCCTCGACGCTTTCGTGGCGCGGTCGGTTCCTGGTTTTCATGCCCTCTGTGAATATGGCGAGTCGAAGAATATCAACGTGATTATCGAAAACCACGGCGGCCCGTCGTCCTATCCCCACTGCATGAAAAAACTCATGGCGGCCGTCGATCATCCCCGCTTTGGTACCTTGCCCGACTTTGGTAACTTCCCGAAGGATGTGGATATCTACGAAGGCATCGACGCCCTCATGCCCTATGCCAAGGCCCTGTCGGCCAAGTGTTATGACTTCGACCCCGAGACGGGGAAGCACACGGACAAAGACAATAAGATGGTGGACTTCGAAAAGATGATCGAGATCTGCGTCGACAAACATGGCTACCACGGCTATATCGGCATCGAGTATGAAGGCAGCATCATGAGTGAGTTCGAGGGCATCGCTGCGGCGAATAAACGCCTCATCGAACTGCGCGGTTAAAAATTGCGCGTAGCGTCCGCCGTAGGCGGAAATTGAGAATTTAGAATAGTGAATTTTTTGGTTTGAGCGGGCGATCACGTTGGTGGTCGCCCGTTCTTTTTGGATTTTCAGGCGTGGCTGTGGGGATCAGGAGCCTCACAGGGTCCCACAAGTCCCATCAACTCTGGTCGGTCACGTCGGTCTACCCGAGCACACCCACGAGCCAGGGTATCAACTGGATATCAAAGACCAACTGCACGCCGGCCACGAGGGTAAACACCATGATGATTCTACTGAACCACCATTCGGAGACGCGGTGGTGCATCCAGTGGCCGAGCCAGGAGCCAAGGGGGATGAGGGCGACGAGGCAGAGGTCAAACATCAGCACGTCGGTCTTGATAAGCCCGGCCCAGGTGTAGAAGGGGAGCTTGGTGAGGTTGATGAGGGTGAAGGTCCAGGCCACGGTGCCGACGAAGAGGGTCTTGCCGAAGCCCTGGGAGTACACGTAGAGACTCACGATGGGCCCGGCGGCGTGGGCGATGGTGGACGTAAAGCCTGCCAGGATACCCGTGACCACGGCGGTCTTTTTGCCGGCCTTTCGGTGGGCCACCCAGGCCATGGAACGATCTTTCGCAATAATGTAAAGCCCGAAGAGAATGGCGATGACCCCCACCATACGCTTGATGATGAGGCCGTAATAGTCGATGCCCTCCTTGCCGATTTTCCACCACACGATCGCGCCCAGAACGATGCCGAGGCACGACGGGACATATATGCGGAGGATCTGGGTCCAGTCCTTATTGTGGCGATGGTGGTAGATAGCGTTGAGGTCACAGAGAATGAGGAGCGGCAACAGGGTGGCCGCCACCTTATCCACCGGCATGACCAGCATCATGAGGGGCAGGGAGAGGATGCCCGCGCCTCCGGCGAAGCCCGATTTGCTGATGCCCTGAATGACGATGGCCAAGGCAACACAAATCCAGAAGAGTATGGGCGGGACACCTGGCGTGATGAAGGGTTCAAACATGGGGCGATTTCCGGGGGGGACTATAAAGAAATCGGCAGGTCCGAGGACCTGCCGACGTATCGTTTAATTCGCGTAGTGTATTTATTCAAGGACCATGATGAAGGCGCCAAAGCCATTGGTGCCATCGGGCAGCAGGAAACGATCTGCGGGGCTGGCATCTTTGCGGGACTGGTATTCGAAGTCCAGCAGTCCGTCAGGTTCCAGCGCACCGGCACCATCCGGATCCCAGTCGCGTGTCGCGAGGAAGGCAATCCGCAGGCCCAGTACGTGGTAGATGTAGGCGGCGTCATAGTCGGTGCCCGGTGTGCCTGGAGCAGCGACGGTCGACAGTCCACCATCATTGCCACCGACGCCATTGCCGATGATGACGAAGCCATCATAGGATGGGGGTGGGAAGAACATGCGGCCATTCAAGTCCGCATTCGTCATATCAAAATTGGCACCATAGGCGTCATTGTTATTGACCCAATAACGACGGGCCGCACTCAACTGACGAGAATTGAAAGGCACATAGATGTAGGGGCGTTTGTCCGACTCAAGCTGAGCGGTCAATTCATCCTTACCCGCTGGCTCGGGGGACTTGGGGGTATTGGAGCCGGTGTAGAGAACGGTCGAAAAGACGTAGGTGTTCGTCGCGGCATCTTTCGAGCCGACGGGCAAATACTCAAAGAGACTTAGCGAGCCGTCGCGATTGACATCAAAACCACTCGCAAAACGGGACACCTGGTAGGCGTTTTCCACGTCATGCATGCCAATGGTGATGGTGTAGGGGTCGAGTGTGTAGTCGTCATTACCCAGCAAGCCCACGGCAACATCCCGCGATGAATCTTTTATATAACCATAGGCGGCGGGAAATCCGTTGGTATTTCCTGCGCGCGCGCCGTACTCCGACAGACCATCGCGTATATTTTTCATATTGGCTTCGGTCTGAACGATCTTGGCTTTTTCCAGATACTTGGGAACGGCGACTGCAGAAATACTCGCCAGGATGGCAATAATCGCAATAACAGTCAACAGTTCAATCAACGTGAAACCGGCGCGTCGGGCGCTGAAATACTCACGCTTGGATTGGTTCTTCATAGATGGATCTCCCTGCCTCTAAAGGGCTTCAACTACCTTGATGATAACACTGATCGCGATGGTGGTCAAACCTAATCTCGGGTATAACTATAATGCTGAAAAGAGGATAGGGCGCAAACTGATATATTTGCGCGACGGATCGGCGCTCACGAACCCAGTATGGGTTCCAGCGCGGTCCGGTTGTCGCCGAGCCACTGACAGATTTCGTCCAGGATCATCGGCACGGAGCGGACGGGTCGCCACCCTGTGGCATCGATGACCCGTCGGTTGTCGGTGATATAGAGGGGAATATCCGCTGTCCGCACCTCGGGAACTTTTTCAATGGGAATGCTGTATCCCGTGACCTGTTGGCACAAGACCGTCAATTCCTGGAGGGAAGCGCTTACTTCCCGTCCACCGCCCACGTTGAAGGTCTGGCCGGAAACGGTGGAAAGGTGATCGATCTGCCAGGTGACGAGACGGAGCAAGTCGTCTACGTGGAGCATATCCCGGACTTGTTTCCCCTCACCGCCATAGCCGATGTATTTGAGGCTGCCGTTATACATATGGCGTGCGGCCCAGAGCACGACGACACCCTGGTCGACTTTGCCCATTTGCCAGGGGCCCGTGAGCACGCCACATCGGTTGATGACACCGGGCAGGTTATACATGTCGAGATATTCGTTGATGATGAGTTCGGAAGCGAGCTTGGTGGCACCATAGAGGGAGCGGGTGCCCGCCAGGGGGAAGTCCTCGGAAATCCCATGGACACTGGCACCGATGATGGATTGTTCATCGGCGAGTTCCAGTCGTGTTTCCGCCTCTTCATAATTCAGGGCAGCAATGGTCTTCATGGGGTAGACGCGGCTGGTAGACAGGAAGAGGATGGCGCTGCTGTTCCGTCGCGCTGCTTCCAGGCAATGGAGGGTCCCCGTGAGATTGGTATCGAGCACATAGGCCGGGGCGCTGTCGTAACCCGCGAGGACAGAGGGTTCCGCACTGCACTCGATGAGGAGGTCGAAGTTGCCCACGTCTTCCAGGTCGGCAGGGTTGCGGATGTCTCCATGATGAAACACCACGCCGGCTTCCTTGAGTCGGGAGAGGTTGAGCTCGGACCCACGCCGCCGGAGATTGTCGAGGGCGATAACCTGGGTGTCCTGATAATGGGCCTTCATGCCCATGGCGAGATGAGAGCCGACAAAGCCTGCGCCGCCGGTTACGAGGATAGTTTTCATGACACCTTGCCTTGCCTGTTGACAGTCTTGTCGCTATCTGCGTTAGAATGGTTTTTTAGTTAGCGGTATTTTTCTCGGTTTACTTTAATTGCCGTCCAACCATACAGTGAGAGCTACCATGGGTGTTGTTGTGGTAACCGGCTCGGCCGGACTAATCGGTGCAGAGACGGTACGTCAATTCGTAGCCGCAGGGTACACGGTTGCTGGTATCGACAACAACATGCGTTCTTACTTCTTCGGGGAGGAAGCGTCGACCCATTGGGCGGCGGAGCGACTCCAGGCTGAATTTTCCGAATACCACCATCACGAAGCGGATATTCGGGACTATGGTGCGTTGGAGACCATCTTCGCGAATTATGGGAGTTCGGTGGAGTTGGTGGTGCACACGGCGGCCCAACCGAGTCATGACTGGGCGGCCAAAGAACCCCTGACCGACTTTGGTGTGAATGCCACGGGCACCCTGAATCTCCTGGAGCTGACGCGACAGCACTGCCCCAAGGCCACCTTTATTTTCACGTCGACCAACAAGGTCTATGGCGATACGCCCAATGCCTTGCCCCTGGTGGAAGGGGAATCCCGCTGGGAAGTGGCCGACGAACATCCCTATGCCGCCCATGGCATCGATGAAAGTATGTCCATTGACCAGTGTAAACACTCGGTTTTTGGTGCGTCCAAGGTCGCTGCGGATGTGATGGTGCAGGAATATGGCCGTTACTTCGATATGCACACGACGGTGTTTCGGGGCGGGTGCCTGACGGGGCCGGGCCATTCCGGTGCCGAGCTACATGGCTTTCTATCCTACTTGATGAAATGCGCCATGACCGGCAAGGAATATCGAATTTTCGGATATAAGGGAAAGCAGGTTCGGGACAACATTCATTCCCAGGATCTGGTCAATTGCTTTTTTGAGGTTCATAAAAAGCCTCGGGTTGCCGAAGTATATAATATTGGCGGTAGTCGCCATAGCAACTGCTCCATGCAAGAGGCCATTGCCCGTTGTGAAGCAATTACGGGCAACACGATGAATGTGCGCTATGAAGAAGACAACCGCATCGGCGATCATATCTGGTGGGTCAGTGACGTCCGCAAGTTCCAGTCCCACTACCCCGATTGGCGTTACGCCTATGATATCGAGGCCATTCTTTCGGAGATTCATGATGGCTTCGAAGGCCGGATCTAGGCTCAAACCCATTCCCCGCAACACCCTTCTGTACTCGATCCTCATTCCGGCGTACAACGAAGAGAAGAATATCATCCCCACCCTGGAGACGCTGGCCTCCAAGCTCCGTGAAGACGGCATCCCCTTTGAGTTGCTCGTGGTAAACGACAACAGCACGGACAACACGGCGGCCGTGATTCAGGAAAAGGCCCTCGAAATTCCGGAGATTCACCTCGTGACCAATACGCCGCCCGGCGGTCTGGGGCGGGCGATTCGCTGTGGCTTGGCCCATTTCAACGGCGATGTGCTCGCGGTGGTCATGGCGGACAGTTCCGATCACCCCGACGATGTGGTGCGCTGTTACCGAAAAATCGAAGAGGGGTATGACTGCGTATTCGGATCGCGCTTCCGCAAGGGCAGCAAAGTGACCCACTATCCCCCCGTGAAACTGGTGGTGAATCGTATCGTGAATAAGGCCATGCAAGTGCTCTTCATGACCCACCACAACGATCTGACCAATGCCTTCAAGGTCTATCGGCGCCATGTTATCGAGAGTATCCTCCCGTTGCAGGCGGCCCACTTCAACATCACCATTGAAATGTCCCTTTCCAGCCTCATCCGACGCCACCGTATCGCCGACGTGCCCATTACCTGGTCGGGACGGACCTGGGGAGTCAGTAACTTACGGCTTCGTAAGATGGGCCGTCGCTATCTGTGCACCTTGTTGATGATATGGTGTGAGCGGCTGCTGATTCTTGATGATCTCCTCATGGAAAGCAAAGGGCCTGTGGGCGAAGAATCGGAAACCTGACGGGCCAATCGGGGGGGCGAAGGGGACTGGCTCCC
>CAXBPH010000323.1:0-7372 GCA_963977445.1 uncultured bacterium
GAAGAAATGGCCTCGCCGGTAAAGGAGGATGTGGTGACAGCGCGGGTAAAAAGCGTCCCCTCCGCCGCCAATCCGTCTAGAAAGGGCGACGTATCCCGGCCGTAATCAAAGATACCGAGGTGATCGGCCCGAAGGGTGTCAATGACGATGACGATCACATGTTTCGCGGGCTCCCCAGACGAAACCCGGTCGCTTGCGGGGCCTGTGCATCCGGAAACCACCAGGGTGAATAATAAAACCGGTACGAGCAGCCAGCCATGACGGGTGCCTGCGAAAAAATCAGTGTTCACGGATACAACCGCCTTTTTTTACTTGGTCTTGGGGGAATTATGGGCTATGCTAGCAGAGATTGTAGAAAACCGTCAACGTGGGTCATTAATCTCGAAATGTGTGATATTCTTGACACACTGCGGCAGGTATGCTACAACGGATGAGGTTGTTGGGGAGCTCCGACGCTATGTGTTACCGCTTCCAAGGATTTGCGTGAGCTTAAGCTGTCAGGATTGAGGAGACAATACAAGATGAAAAAACTTGGTATTTCGGCCATCATGGCGTGTGTGGGTACTACGGTAGCCTTCGCAAGTTCGCTGGGTATTCCCTGGTTTGTCGACGGCGCACCCGTGGCGAATAAAATTCCCGGTATTGCCCGTGGCGTTACGGGTATCGTGACGTTGAAGAGCAACGTGGATACGGACCTCGTCTGCGAAATCTTCTATTTCACCCAGTCCGGTGTCGCTATTGGACCCGGCGGTAATGCAACGCTGGCCGATTCTAACAACACCTTTATTTTGCCGGCACGTGCCTCCTTGGCCTTCCGTCCGCACCGCTTCGATCCCGACACCTCCCCCGGTGGACAGGAAAGCCCGGCGGGTGTACTGGTACCTGATCGCCCGGCGACCGGTATCGGCAACCTCCCCGACGGAACCCCCGAAGATGGCACCAAGATGAACGACGGCAAAGACAACGGCTCCATCACCATTCGCTGGACCGGTAACGCCGCAGACATTCAGGGCACCTTTGCCTACTACCAGACCTTCATTCCCCCAAGTGGTGACACGCGTTTCCAGACCACCATGTCCTACGCGCACCTCCTCCCTGCGGGACAATAAAAACAACGCTATACAATTCTATTCGGGCCTGTCCTTCGGGACAGGCCCTTTTTATTCAGGGGGTTAGGCATTCCCGCCACGGCGCGTCATGACCTGCCTGACACAAAGCACACGCATTTTCCCGCCAGGCTCCCAACGCCACCACAAAATAATTCCCATTTCCAAATGGGATTGGGCCACATCAGGAGGTTGGGCATTCTTGCCCGACACAAGGCACACGCATTTTCCCGCCTGGCTCCCCGCGCCACCATGAAGAAACAGGCCCCAAGATGTAACACCCATGGGCAAAACAGCATGAGCAACCGGAGCCCACCAAAAGCTCCTCAGGGGTGGCACGGACAAGTCCGCAGGACTTGCCCGTGAGCGGCAGCAACGAATGTCCCCCCTACCGAACAAACTGCTGATACAAGGGCCGTTCCCGCCATCCGGGGGTCAACGAGACCGCCACCAGCGGCGAATATCCCGCGGCGTAACGAAAGCGCTTCATCCCCCGTAACCGGTGGACATCCGCCTCATTCAGCTCCAGGCCCTCAAAGCGCGTCCAGGAAACGCCCACATCGTCCCAGGAGGCATTATCCGGGGTATCCGGCCATACCGCGTTGTAAATAGGAAAATAATAGCGTGACAACCCATCCTCGTCCGTCTTTGGCGCAACAGCGGTCGACCAACTCAGGGCATGTTCCGGGTGATCACCCGTATAAGCAAAGTGCAGCTCAACCGGCCCGTCACCCGGAGTGAACTCCAGCACCAGCATATCTACCTGAAAGAATCCTTCCGGCCCCACATCGGGCAGGCCATCGCTAAAGGTAAGGGGACCACACGCCAACCGTATTCGCCCATCCACCTGCGCCGCAATAGTGGGCCACACCGTGTCCATTTCGGCAGCCTCATAGTCTTCAAAGAGTACAGTCAATTGCCGATCCTGGTGCCAGCGCAACGCCTGCCACGGAACGAGCACCAACAAAAGGGCCACCACCGCAAAGGCAACGCCCGACTTCACACGGGCACCCAGCCAGACCCGGGACAACAAGGTCTCCCGGAGAGATTCCCGCCGTTGCCGCCGCACCAGCGAAATCAGCAACCAGAGCAACTGAAGCAGCAGCCCCCCCGCCAGCAGGGGGATAAATTCCAGATGAAAGTAATGGCGGGTCGCAAACTGGACCGAGGCCATCCCGGCGAGACAAAAAAGGAGATAGAGCGTCAACAATCCCAGGCGGGGAGACAAGGCACCCAGAAGCAGCAACAACGCCAGCGCCACATAGCGGGTCCGACTGAACAGGGTCTCCATGATCTCTGTCCGCAGGCGAAACAGGGGCTCCAGAAAGGGGTTGCTGATACCCCGGGGCATATAGGCCCCTTTTCCCGCCCGCAGTTCATCCAGAATACGCAAGGCCGAGGCATAGGTGCGGGTGGCCAAATCGCCGGGAAACTTCCACAAGAGGTTGTGGAAGAAATAGTCATCGCCCACGGCTTCATAACCGGGCGTCTCATAAATAATCGGTGCCGCCGCCGAATCCAGATAGAGATTGTGGGCGTTGAGTTGGGCCAGGGCCTCCGCATCGAGAAAACGCTGGGCCACCTGGTAGGTATCGTTCTCCACCCCGAGGCGCCCGTCATAAATATCGGCAAAGCCCATGAGAAAGGGGTGGGTCCGCTCGCCATAGGTCTGGAACTTCAAAATCACGGGCCACGCCGCCGCCACAAAGCACAACACGAAGGCCGTAATCGCCAACGTACGCATGCCCCATGTGGGCCAACGCCAACCGGGATAAAAGAGCAACACGGCCGGGATGAAAAGCACCAGGTACATGACGGCCTCAGCACGAAAGCCCGTGGCCAGGCCAATCGATGCGCCCGCCAGCGCACCGGTCCAGAGGGCCCGCTTCCACCCCCGGGGCTGGGTGATCAACAGCACCAGGCAAAAAAGAGCCACCAGCATGAAGGGGGCCTTGGCAAAATCACGGAGCCGGGCGAGATAGTGCAATTGCACTGGGGAAATCATGAAAAGAGTCGCGCAAAAGAGGGCGATGGGAATATTCAACAGCAAGCGGAATATTCCATAGGCCCCGACCACGCTCAGGCCAAACAACAACCCATAGAGAGGCGTCAGCGAGGACCAGGCCACGCCAAACACACGCCAGACCCAACCTGCGATCCAGAACATGTGCCAGGTCCGTTTCTGGATACCCGTAAAGGGCACCGTCGCCATGTCCTCGGGCAGCAGCTCGCAGGAAAAACTATCCATCAACGGTGGGCCATCGTGGTGTAAATCGGGACGGAGAAAGGCCGCCAGCTCGGGCACATCAGAGGCCTTTGGATTCACAAAGCCCCGGCCGCAACCCAGCATGACGGAAGGCCCAAAGCCCACCTGAAGGATATCGGCCGTCTGCCCCCAATTGGCGATATAAACCATGCCCACGATAGTGCTCACCAGAAAAATAGCAAGAACAATCAGGACCTCTCGCCGGGCAGGGCGACTCAACGAAATACTGGGCATGGTTCTCCTCGATATGGACCCCAGGATAGGGCCACAACTACCTGTCGGGGCATCATACCCACTTAACCGTCAGGAGGCAACCGGAGCGACCCCGTTGTCCCGGGAACGCTCCCCCATCAGCAATGCGCAATAGATCCCCAACAGCACGACGGACGCCACCAGCGCCAAGGGTAGACTGTAGTCCATCCCCAGGACCAGCCGTGCCTCCCGCCGTTCCTGCCCCATGATGTTGTAGAAGGCGAACATATTGACGTTGCCGATCACCGCGATGCTGAGGGCTCCCCAACGCCACGTGGGCTGTCGCCACGCAAGATAGCCCGCTATCACCATGGCAGGCACCAGGTGATTTTCGTGTGCGCCTTTGTTGAGCACAAAGTACGCCAGATAGCCCGCCAGCATGCAGTGAAGAAAATGATCGGCCCGAGCCGGTCTGGACCACAGCCGCCACAGGGAAAAGGCATAGGCCGCACCAAATAGACTTCGCACCAGCAGGAGTACCCGTGTGTCTCGCGTCCGGATTACCTCTATCAATCCATTCTCGAGGGCCTGATAACTTTCGGACCAGACTATATGCATGGCCCACGTGATGAGCCAGCTCACATTTAAGGCATGGCCACTCAACTCCGGACTGGACAGTCCCCGACCAAAGGACAGCATCATGCCTTTTCCAAAAAACAACAGGAACACCAGAACGATACAAAGGCCCGGGGTGATGGCCACGAACAGCCGTCGCACCCATTGAAACCGGTCATTCGACGTTCCTCGGCATGCCATCAAGACATAGAGAAAAAAGAAGGGCAGCACCAGTAGATATTGCCACTTCACGAGGCTGGCGAGGAGCGCCCAGCTGAATGCCGTTCCCGGTTTCTCACGGGTGGTGGCCTCCATCGCCAAAAGGAGAAATGGAATACCCCACACGTCGAAATACCCATAGACGACCGTATTGAGCGTGAAGGCCACCTGGAAAAGAACCCCAAGCCAGAGACGCCCGGTCATGCGCACAACCAGCAGCGAGCAGCCCACAAGGCTGAGCCAGATACACACACCATATCCGGTGAATCCAATGTTCGGCCACAGATATACTGGCACGCCAAAATGGGCCGGCACGTCGTGACTCAACCATATCAGGATCAATCCGAGAGGGGGATGGAGTATATATCCGACGTCGGCGTTGTATCCCGCGACGGGCCCAAGTCGGTTGAGTTGCGCGGTCCAGCCATACCATATATTCACATCCAAGGTACCCGGAAGGGCAGACAGGAAAAAGGTCGCGACGCTAAGCGTGATGAAAATACCCAACGATACGGGGCTGCATTGGCGTAACGGGGACAGGAGTGAAGCAAGCGTTCGTTTCATGGTGCCCATAGTAGCGAAACTGCGTCGACACTACCAGCAAGACCACCCGCTAAACACCGGAACGACCCAACCCCACCAAAGCCTGACCCAAGGGTGGCACGGACAAGTCTGCAAGACGTGCCTGTGGATGCCAGCATCGTTCGCCCCACCTCAGGCAAGCAAATCGTGTTTCACCGCCGGGGACTGCACCGACCTGATGTATACAGTGGCAGGGCAATGATGTCTTGGTACCAGAGACCCCGTGGGTACGATGAAAGACACCGCGGGTCGGGGCCGTCCCCCTGAGTGTGATTTCCCTCCCCTATCTCACACGAACCGACGTTGTCGGATCGCGTGGCACGGACAAGTCTGCAAGACGTGCCTGTGGATGCCAGCATCGTTCGCCCCACCTCAGGCAAGCAAATCGTGTTTCACATTGCCATGAACATCGGTAAGCCGGAAAAAACGACCCTGATACTTATAGTTGAGCCGTTCGTGATCCAGCCCCAACTGATTCAGCACCGTCGCCTGCAAATCATGGACGTGTACCGGGTCGCGGACCACGTTGTAGGAAAAGTCGTCCGTCTCGCCATAGGTAATACCCGGCTTCACCCCGCCACCGGCCATGAAAATTGTGAAATTCTTCGGGTGGTGATCCCGGCCATAGTTTGTAGCCGTCAAGGTACCCTGGCTGTAAATGGTGCGGCCAAATTCGCCACCCCAGATGACCAGGGTGTCATCGAGCATTCCCCGTTGTTTCAAATCCCGGATTAACGCCGCACTGGGCTGGTCCGTATCTTTGCACTGACCGGCGAGCTGCTCGGGCAAGGCACCGTGCTGATCCCAGCCCATATGATAGAGCTGGATAAAGCGACAGCCCCGTTCGGCAAGGCGACGGGCCAACAGACAATTGGCCGCGTAGGTGCCTCGGGTTCGGGAATTGGGTCCATACATCTCAAAGGTGCTCTCCGGCTCGTCGGAAAGGTCCGTCAACTCCGGCACGGACGTCTGCATCCGGTAGGCCAGCTCATATTGCTCGATGCGCGTGACGATTTCGGGATCCTGATATTCGGCGTGGGTCTGGACGTTGATAGCGGCAATGTCGTCGAGCATTTTGCGACGGAGCGACTTGTCGACCCCCGGCGGATCGGAAAGATACAGAACGGGATCGCCTGCCCCACGAAACTTAACGCCCTGATACACCGTAGGCAGGAATCCACTGCCCCAGAGCCGATCGTAAAGAGGCTGGCAACTGGGGCGACCCGTACCCCGGGAACTCAGGGCCACAAAGGCCGGCAAGTCCTGGTTGGCCGATCCCAGGCCATAGGAAATCCACGACCCCATGCTGGGACGTCCGGCAAGCTGGGCACCGGTCTGAAAAAACGTCATGGCCGGGTCGTGGTTGATGGCCTCGGTCTGCATGGTTTTCACGACGCACAGGTCGTCGGCAATACCCGCAATATGCGGCAGTAACTCAGAAAACCAGGCACCACTCTGGCCGTATTGTTTGAAGTCAAAGATGGTAGGCGCAATGGGAAAGCGGTCCTGCCCCGAGGTCATCCCCGTGAGACGTTGTCCCTTGCGGATGGAATCGGGCAGGTCCTTGTCGAACATGGCCTCCATCTGGGGCTTGTAGTCAAAAAGGTCCAGCTGGGAAGGCGCACCGGATTGAAATAAATAGATCACCCGCTTGGCCTTGGGCGCAAAGTGGGGTGCCTTCAGGGCCATGGGGTCATTGGACGCGAACCCGTCAGGACCCAGCACGGAGGCCAGGGCCGCCGCACCAATGCCCGTGGCACAACGCCCGAAAAACTGGCGGCGGTTCACATGTAATTTCTGTTCAAGAATCGGGTCCATCGTATTACTCCCGTGTAATCATTTCGTCGAGATTCAGCATAACCGACGCCACCGCCGTGTAGGCCGCCAGCTCTATCGGCGGCACCGTTTCGTCTACCACCGTGTCACCCACCGACAGGAACGCCGCCGCCGCCTCGGGGTCGGCGCTGAAATGGGCCTGGTAGTCGCTTAAGCCACCCAGAAAAACTTCCTGTTTCTCCAGGCTCGGCTGCTGCGCCAGGGCCAGGCGATAGCCATAGCGGATGCGGTCAGCCGCGCGGTCGCCCCCTTCATCAATCATGCGCATCGCCAGGGACCGCGCCGCCTCCACAAAGGTCGGGTCATTGAGCAAGACCAGGGCCTGCATGGGTGTATTCGTCGTCTCTTTGCGCACCGTACATCGCTCCCGGCCCGCCGCGTCAAAAATCTGCATGCGCGGCGGCACAATGGTCCGTTTCCAGAAGGTATAGAGCCCCCGACGATAAACCTTGTTTCCGGTGTCGGGCGTATAAAAGTTGGTGGAATACTCATTCATGTTCTGAAACGTTAACGCCGACCACATGCCTTCCGGCTGATAGGGAAAGACGGAGGGTCC
>CAXBPH010000324.1:0-7344 GCA_963977445.1 uncultured bacterium
ACTCGCTACGCTCGCCGCTGGGCTACGATTTGTCGCCCACTTCGTGGACTTAACAGCCCCGTTGCCGGGTCTTTCCTCATATCCCCGGTTCGGTCGGTGGTTGCAGATTAGTAAGCAAATTCAAACCCTTACCCGAAATTTACCCGCCTGGGACCTCCGCACAATGAATAAATGCGCATGGTCGGGGGTATATAGCAACAGCAGACCGAGCATGGGTCAAAATAGCATTGGACCACGTGACCCGGCCTGTGGCATAATGAGTAGTGCACAGGATGATGTTGAAACATGCTGTGTGCGACGTTATCCCAAGCTTCGTGGGGGCGACATGGTCTCGACGGGGGTGAAAGAAACGTTGGTTGCGTGCCGAGGACTCCGGTGGCCTCGTAAAAAACCGGAACCCATTTAACTGCGAACGATCAACACGAATTCGCAATGGCTGCTTAATTTAGCAACCTCGTCTTACCTCTGACCACCTGCTAAGGGGATAAGACGCACCACAGTGGGTCTCGCGCCGTGCCGTTGTTGGAACGAGCGGCAGAGTAGGTCTCCAACTAGCGACCTTGGGTAGCGCGCCTGACGCGACCTGAGGCGGCGAATCTCAAAAGACGGGCTATGCACGTAGACGCCTTCGTGGACACACTTTCGGACGCGGGTTCGATTCCCGCCGCCTCCACCATTTTCTTCGTTCGGATTGCACGAGCGAAGAATGACCCGGCGAAGGGCAGCGAAGCCAGACCACCCCGGTTTGGCGAGTAGCGCCTTGGTGATTCTTAATTATGTTTGGGCAAGCCATTTCGCGGGGGCTAGGGGTCGTCACCGATAAATGCGCTCCTTCGGTACCCGCTGCTGACACCCTAACGCCCGACTGAGGGCGAGCGTCTCGGACGTCCTCTGCCTGAGGGCGAGAGACCCGGGGGCAGCCTTGGCCTTTTTTCGCTGTCTTCGCCATATTGGTGCTCTATGCAGGGCCACGTTTGGGGACTGCACCGACATCGCCACGATTTGAAGCAAGCAACATGGCGTGGTTCCAAAGGCAAATTGCCCCACGAAAATAAACGTCAATAGTCGGGGCTGTCCCCCTGAGGGCTATTTCACTCAGGGGCAGCCTCGGCTTTTTTCGTAGCCTTCGCTTCATCGACGTTCTTTGCAGAGCCACGGAGCGTGCTGTCTATTCACTTGGTGCGTTGGGCCGATGCAGTCCCCGTACGTGACGTTTGACGTCGATTATTCTGTTTTCTTCATTCCCGCGCATACGGTGAGTTCTTGCGCCCGTTGGCGGTCAGTCTTCTATGCGATAGAGGTGGGTCTTTGTCCGCAATATAAGCGCATCGCCCGCGACTGCAGGGGAGGCCATACAGCCCGACTCGAGTTCGTTGGTCGCCACAATCTCAAACGCGCGCCCGGCCTTCAAGACTGTCGTTTTGCCTTGCACGCTGCAGAAATAGAGATGACCATCGGCATAGATTGGTGATGCCACGTAGTTTCCGCCAATCCGTTCTCGCCATACCAAGGCACCAGTCGTCGCTTCGAGGCATAGGGCCGTGCCGCCACCGCTGACCAGATAAATGAGATCGCCCACGAGGATGGGGGATGACTCAAGGGGTATATCTTTTCCATCCATTTTCCAGGCCAGGCCCGACTCGGTCACATCACCGGAACCGCCGGGCCGATAGGCCATCAGTTGCGGTTCCCCACGACCCGACGTGAAATAGACCAATCCATTTCCAAACACCGGGCGCGCCGAGGGCGTATAGCCGGGTAGGGTAACCTTCCAGAGCTCTTCGCCGGTGAGCGGATTGTAGGCAAAGGCCGTCGACGAACCCACACTCATCATCTCGTGTTTTCCATCGACGTCGAAGACCAGCGGTGTGCTGTAGGCCTTTCGAAAATCCCCTTCGCGTTTTGGCATACCCTGCTCATCGAGATCATGCCATTCCGTCGTGCGATCTGTTTTCCAAACCGTGCCGCCCGTATGCTTGTCCAGTGCCACCACATATTGGACATCAACCCCGTCAAAGGTGAGTATGAGTAGATTTTCAAACAGAATTACGGATGAACCCGGGCCGCGAAAATGTCGGCATCGAAGGTCTTTCCTCGACCAGATTTTCTTCCCCGTTGCTCTATCCAGACACGCGGTGCCGTAGCTACCAAAATGCACATATACCCGCTCCGCGTCCATAGCAGGCGAGGGGGATGCATAGCAATTCACGTTGTTGCCAAGGGGTTCCGGGTTGTCACTGTGAAAGACCACATCCTGAATCCGAATCAGCCCGGTGGTGGCGTCGACACACAAGACGTAAAAGTCCGTTCCCTCTTCGGTGGCCGTGGTAAGCCAGATGTCATTGCCCGCCACGACGGGGGTTGACCACCCGAGATAGGGGATCTCCGTTTTCCACGTGACATGCTCCGACTCATTCCACGTGGTGGGCAGACCGATGGTCTTCCCGTCGTCCGGCGCGTTGACCAGGCCGTTGCCCGAGGGACCGCGAAATTCCGGCCAGTCGATTGCGCTATCCACGGGTGTTGTTGCGCCCCATGCCTGCCCACTACCTGTGATCAGGCCGCCCGCGAGCAGCAAATAGAGGATGCCGAGTTTTTTTGTGATGACCATGTCCTACGCTCCTTGTTGCATGGAGAGAGCATGTCACGTCCCGACGGTTGGCTGCAAGGTGGGGTTCGTGGAAACCCGGCGGAAAGCGTTCATCGGTGCCAGTAGGAATCCGGTTCACAGATAGTCTATTCTTGGATGCAGTTTATCGCCACAATCGGCCGATGAATCAACCCATGGGAAACCCGTATCTGTGAGATCTTTCTTTCTGTTTTTCGCCATTGCGGCCATTCTACTGCCCCTGTCGGGCAAGGCCCTTGCAGATGGTAGCGTGTTGCCCCTGGTGCTGCACGAGATGCCCAAACCCAACTACGGCGTCCCCGTCCCTGAAACCGTCACGGGGAAGGTCACCGTGACCCACGGGGACGGCACCCTATCGGGCATGGCGAAGGTTTCGGTCACCGACGGCTATTCCGTGGTCAAGACCGACAGCGCGGGGAACTATCGACTGACACCCAACGCCGACGCCGTATTCGTCTACATCACACGCCCATCGGGTTACGACGTGACGGGCCTCTGGTACAAGCCTCTTGCGGCGGAGGCAGATTTTACCCTTGAAGTCGCCGCGGAGGACGAAAACGAGTTCATCTTCGTTCACGTGACCGACACCCACACCAGTGGGCAACTGCGTTCGCAAGAGGGGTTGAGCGAATTCGTGCGCGAGCTGAACGCGCTGCGGCCCCAGCCCCGTTTCGTGGTCAACAGTGGTGACCTCACCAGCCTCCACAAGGCCCTGGTGACCAGCCCCGAAGTCGGTCAGCGTGATCTGAACAGCTATGTGGGCATCATGAACAACCTCGACATGCCCCACTATAATGTCGCCGGCGACCACACGGACTCCTCCTATCGCATGGCCGACTTTCCCCGGGGCGACTACCGTTGTGGCAAGCCGTTGTATTGGGAGCACCTTGGTCCCAATTTTTACTCTTTCGAATACGGCAAGATTCATTTCATGTCCATCGACAGTAGCTATCACTTGGGCAAGCGCCCCATCAAGGATCTGGAATACCCCACGCTGGAAATTCAGCCGATGCACACGGCCTGGATGGGGGAGGACATGAGCGCTCGAAGCGACGGCACGCATATCATCACGAGCTCCGAAACCGACTTGGCCAAGGAGTGTCCCGGTTTCCTGGACATGGCCGCAGAGCACGATGTTCGCTTCCAGTTGACCGGTGACATTCACGTGGTCAGCGAAAAAAAGCACGAAGTTCCCTATCGTACCGGCGGTGCGTTAGCAGGCTGCTGGTGGAACGCCAAATGCAATCAGCTTTGCCCGGACCTGAACCCCCAGGGCTATCTCATCTACCGCGTCGTCGGCGATAAGATGGAGCATTTTTACAAGGGACTGGGACAGCGGGTTGCCATGAATGCTCCCCGCCTTGGCGCGCCGTGGCAGGGCACTGTGACCATTGAAGCCCACGTGACCCAACCGCAGGACGGCGAGATCCTCGAGTGGTCGCTGGATGGCGAAAATTGGGAGGAAATGTCCGAAGTGAGTCGTCCCTTTTACCGCACCCTCTATGAGACGGATATCGACACCACAACGCTTCCCGACGGTCAGACGACGCTTCACCTCCGGAGTTCGGTGACGGGGGAGACGCGAACGCGTGAATTCGTTGTGGCCAATAGCCGCGAGTCTCTCGGACTGGAGACCGACGCCGTCCTCGCGTTTAGCACGGCGGCCTATTCACAGCGCCCTGTTGCCGCGCCGAAGGGCAACGTCGAGGTGCTCTTTAACGACACGGTCGTCGGCCAGGTCACGCCCGACACGGCGAAAGACTATTCCTTTCCGATTTCGGCGGAAAGCCTCCGAAAAGCCAATATTGTGCGATTTCAGTTTGAAGTCGGCAGCGACGGCATGTACATCAGCAGTCCGGTGCTCACCCATCAACAGCAGCCGCTCTTCGATATCCGCGACCACGCTGTAAACGCCATTAAGCGCGCGCACTGGGGCGACGACGCCGTGCGGTGGGGGGGCTTCGTCGTTGGCGAAGGGAACCTGCTTGAAACCCCCTTCATTCGCAAACAGGACTCCTTCTGCTTCGTCGTGGAAACCGCGAACTGAGCGGGAACTACGCTCGGGACTGCCCCGACATAGCCACCTGTTGAAGCGAGAACGTCGACGAGGTGCCAAGGACTATTGCTCCCACGAAAATAGACTGCGATAGTCGGGGCTGTCCCCCTGAGGGTCGTGCACTCTAGAGGCGGTCGACGAATCCATTTTTCGTTCGGCTGGCATCCTCCTTTTCACAACAGTACAATCAGGTGCGGATTATCAACAGACCACTGTTTGCATTTTGCAGGACCCAGTGATTGCTTTAGAAGGACCCAGACATGCGTATATACGTTCTATTAGTGACGATGTTGTTCGTGGCGGCGGGGGCGGTGGCCGATAGTGAAATCGTCGTGAAACTGGATCGCGGCGAAGATGTGGGGCAGAACTTCGGCTCCCTCTTTGAGGCGAAGACGACGGACGGTAAGTATGTGGTTGGGGCCGGGTTCTCTGGGGCCTACAACACCTATTACCGCCATGACCGGCATACGGTTCATTTCTTTGTGCGGCCTACCGACGGGACCCGTGAACTGAGCGTTACGCGGACGTCACGGCCCAACGATGTGGCGGGCACCTACCTCTTCAACTTCGATGGGCAGGTTTACTCCGCCGAGCCCGACGTCCGGGTATGGAATGAATCGGCCGCCGCATGGCAGCCCAGCCCCACACGGAGCCGTGTGGACACGCGGGTCGGGAAGCACTTGTTGTCCTTCGACGGCAGCACGGTCGTCCTCGATGGCGAAACCATGCTTGCGGCTCCGGCGGAAGGCAACTACGCGGGCTTCTACTATGCCCAAGGCTACCTGATTTTTTACCACATCTATCGTCCTGGAGAAACGGGCTACCGCAGTTACACGACCGATGCCGAAGGCTATTCCAAGTTGATTGCCTGTCCGTGGAAGCCGGGTGATGGCCCCATCGACGTGTCGAAGGCTTCGGTTGAGACGGTGCCGGTTGTTGGGGAATTTCCCTACGCTTATGGACAACTCGGCAATCAGGCGATCTCCTGCTCCAATATCGGTGGCGTTTATGCGTTGCGGGCGGGGCAATGGCGTACCCTCGTGGAAGGGAGTATGGAGACGAGCTACCAGGTCTATGCGGGCTTCACCTACTACGATCAGCTCCTGCTCGGCCAATATCCCACGGGCGAATTGTTCTCCTTCGACGGTGAAACGGTGAAGCAGCTTCCGGGCTGGCCGCCGGTGATGGAAGGCGTCAGCACGGCCTCGCGAGAAGCCCAGACCATCGTCCTCTACGGCGGCGAATTGTATGTCGGCGTGTGGCCCTGGGGCGAAGTGTGGCGCTACCAGCGGGAACTCGGCACCTGGGACCTCGCCCGACGCATGTTTACCCATCCCGAGCCCACCAACGCCACGCTCCATCCCTATGAGAACGAGACCGCTGCCCTGGGAGGCGTTGCGAATCAATGGGGCCAGCGCGTCACGAGCATGGTCCCCTTCGAGGACTCCCTGTTAATCTCCACGTCCGCCAAGTGGCCGAGTGTGTGGGAGTCCAAATTCGACTATGTGGGCAAAGAAGGCTGGAAAGAATACGGTGCCGTGACCCATGTCCGCGTACCCGGCCACCTCAGCGCCCCCGTGAAATGGACCGAAGGGCCAACTGAACTGCGATTTACCATCAACGACACCGGTCTCCACATCGCGCAAGACGGCAAAGAACTCGGTACCGCCACGCTCGACGATATAGCGGTGGGTACTCTCGGTGAGGCCACGTGGGGAAAGGGTGCCTACGGCGTGTTTACCGGCGTGGGTGTGGCGGGAGAAATTCAGGGTGGGGGAGAGTAGGGGGATATCGTATGGGAGCGCACCCCCAGCCAATTCAGTCAACAGTAGTAGACCACAGGTACATGCCTCCGCCCGTAGTCGAGCCCCGTTCCCGATACGCCTCGGCTGGCTCTCCACGGTAGGGCCCTGAAGCCATGGTTCTGGTTGCGGCGGTACGTCCCGGTGCAGAAAAACTTTGTGCGATGTACGGGACGGACGCGCGCCGCAGTGACGGGATTCATGGCAAGTGCACCCGTGCGCCATCCCACGCATTTCAGCCAAGCGCAGTCGTCTCTGTGCGTGAGCCTGTCCCTGCGGGTTGCCATGAGGTGCCAGGGCTCACCGGAGTAGACCACAGGGACATGCCTCCGCCCGTAGTCAAGCCCCGTTCCCGAAACGCTTCGTTTACCCCCACGATACTACCTCGCAGCCAAGGTTCTGGTTGCGGCGGTACGTCCCAACGTGCAGAACGATTTTTCGGTTGTTCGGTGCGGTCCCCGCTTCCGACGTCCGCTGGTAGTTGTGCTACCATGGGGCCTCTTCAGGCTCTATGGAAAGGCGCAATTACCGATGGCGAATGCAACGGACTCCACCGATACCGATTCCTCCACTGCAAAATCTACACCAACCCTGTACGCCTCCATCGCCGTCGGGCTGCTTTGTCTGCAAGCCCTTGTGCTGTATCTCTTAGGACAGCCCCCGATTGCGGCGAGTGGGACGGTAAAGCTCTGGGAAGGTGTGGTGTTGAGTGCGGGGAATTCACAGCACCTGACGGATTGGTACACCTTTTCTCATATCCTGCACGGAATCTTGTTCTATCCCCTGGCCTGGGCGATTTTTCGTCGCCAATCGGTGGGGTTTCGATTCCTTATGGCGGTGGGCCTTGAGATGGGGTG
>CAXBPH010000325.1:0-7286 GCA_963977445.1 uncultured bacterium
AGCCGTCCGCCGGTGAAATGTTGGCGATAGATGGGGGGCGGGTGTCTTCCAGGGCCATGAAGAGTCCGGGCGACCGGGTTTCAATTTCCACGCGGCCTGCGCGGAATACCGTGTCCTCTCGGGACCAATAGTTACCGCGGTGGCGATAGACATGGATATTCTGTTGGGGGGAAACACCCGGATCGAGGGGGAAGGACAGGGTAATGGGGTCAAAAATCGGAGCATCTCCCGGCCAGACATGATAGGCCTTGCTCCGGGCGCTCATGCCGTGGCTGGGCGGTGAGCTGTTTTCCCAGGATCGCAGAAACAAGGCCCCATAGGCCGAGTCGGGTTGTGCTGTTATGTCCACTTCTCCGAGGCTGATGGTCTGTTTGGGTTGACCCTGGATAAAGACGGCCAACTCGCGCTCATAGGCGCTTACACCATCCTCTATCACGGCCACGGTATAGCGTCCCGATTTTTCAGGGCGAAAGAGCGCGCGATAGAGCGTGTCGCTGAGGGGGGTGAGTGGCGCGGACTGTCCGGGCCCAAATTGGAGTTGGGGAACCGTCGCGGGGGCGGTGGTGTAGCGTGCGGTCACCATGAGTTCCGGCCCGATGACATCCATATCCACGCCGGAACTGTTTTCCGCACCATCGGGGGCGACATCACGTGGAATGATCGGAATGGTGACGCGGGTCGTATTGTCGTAAAAATCAGAGACTTCCACGACGAGCTCCGTGGTGTCGGCCGTGATGGAAGCCCATCCGTCGCCGGGGGACTGACGGTAGCTGTAACAGGTATTTCCGGGCCAGCGCCAGGCCAGCAGGAAACGGCCCTTCCCCAGCATATGGGGGTGATAGGATACCGCGCCGTTGCGGTGGTTGGTGTAGCTCATGCGGTCATGCTGCATGCGAAAAACTTCCTGGCCGCCCTGGACCAAACGCAGCGCATGGACGCCCAGGTTGTACCCGCCACTACCCGGATCGACCACATCGGCTCCCACACCGATATCGCCCGTGGCGTAAACCGGTTCCGTCCGAAGCTTTCCCGCGGCATCCCGGGTGACGTTAAGGACCACCGGCAGGATATCGCCATTTACACGGCCCTGAAGCCCCCGTGGTGCCACGAGTATCTGTTTAACGCTCGGGGCGACGCTATCGGGCCAGTCATAGCCCAGGAGGCGCGGATTCACCGGCTCGTGGGCGGCATCGCGCATTTCAAAATGAAGGTGAGGCGCACCGATACCCGTCTGGCCACTCTTTGCCACGAGTTGACCCTTACTGACAGGAAACTGGGAGGGCTTCAGATAAATATCGACTTCGTATTTTTCCCGTCGCCCCTGCTCCTGGTGGACGAAGTCTGCCAGCGCAGGGTAGTAATCGGAGAGGTGGGCATAGATGGCCACGTTGCCATCGGCCAACTGGAGGTAGACCGCTTTTCCGTAGCCATAGGGCGAACACCGGACGCGACTGATGTAGCCGTCTCCGGCAGCGTATACATCACGGCCCACGCCAGAGGTCCGCAGGTCAATACCCGCATGAAAACGTCCCGAGCGGTATTCGGCAAAACTCGAAGTGAGCTGGGGGTCGAGGGCGAGGGGCCAGGTATAGTCTCCGGCACCGTGGGTCGCACCTGCGACGAGAATGGCGATGGTATATACGATGGGCACGAGCTTCCCTATCCTTTCGTTGACCTTCGAAGGTAAAAAAAAACGAACCCGCCCAGACAGTACGTGTCGGGCGGGCCCGGGAGTCACATAACAGTTGGGGTCACGACTTTTTCTTGGCCGGTTCCTCCGCCGGTGGTCGGAGCTGGAGGAAGATCTGAACACGATTATCATCGGCCAGGATGGGCTGACAGTATTCTTCCACCGCGGCGGCAATCTTGACTTGCATCAGGCGCTCTTTGATCCAATCCTTGGCATCATCAAAGGTTACATCGGATTCGCCTTCGCGGGCGATGAGACGGATGATATGCCAGCCTTGATCACTCTTGAAGGGTTCACTGGTTTCGCCATCTTTCATGGTGCCCGCTTTGTCCACATAGACGGGGGGAATGCTCTGGGTGGGACGCATTTGCATGTCCCCGCCTTGCTCCGCGTCTTGGCCATTCGACATGGATTTCGCCACGCCTTCAAAGCTCTCGCCGACCTGGATGCGGGCCACGGCCTTTTTGATGGCCGCTTCGGCCTTGTCCCAGCTTGCGTCATCGGCCGTGCCGGGATTTTCCACGCGCACAAAGATTTGTTTGAGATGGAGCATGCCCGGGCGCTGAAAGCGGGATTTGTTCTCGTCGTAGAATTCCCGCGCTTCCTTATCCGTCAGGGTGAGTCCCTTATCTTCCGCAAGGGCCTTGCTGGCCTTTTCGACGAGGAGGGCTTTGTGCATGTCTTCCAGGGCCCCGTCGTGTTCCTGACCGGAACGAAGCAGGATTTCCTCTTCCGTCGGCACCTTGCCCTCAACCGTGAACTCTTTTCTCAGCAATTCGAGTTGCTTGGCATAGGCCTCTTTTACCGCGCTCTGGGGCACGTCGAGTTTGCGGCGCATACCCAATTGGACCAGCACTTCGCGCTGGATCAGCTCGGCCAGGGTACTGATACCGGCTTTCACACGAACGTCTTCGCCCAGTTTCTTGCCCCCGGAGGCCAGGTGAATCCGTGCCAACTGACTCTTGTAAAGAAAAAGATAGTCATCCTTGGTGATGGCTTTTCCATCCACCAGCGCTACGGGGCCATCGGGTAGGGCCCGCTGGACCGCATCCATCTTTTCCAGGGCTGGCGCTTGTGCAACGGCAGAGAAGGCGGTACAAACCGTCAAGGTTGCGGCTGCCAGAGTGAAAATGATGTATTTCATAGATGCTCCTCAGGGATGTCGGGCACAGGCTCAGACTTTTCCCAGTTGTTTATGATTTCTTCCGGTATTTCTGAATGCTCTTCGGTTTGGGCGGATTTCTTTTTGGGTGGTGTCTTGGGCGGCGGGGCAAATTCACGCTCGGCAACCCGCAAGAGATACCAAACGAAGAAACCCACCCCCGCATAACTCACGAGAAAGGTTTTTCCTACGCCCAGCACCACATCCATGGGATCCATAACGATGCCCAAACACTGGCGGACAAAGTAGAATAACATCGCAACGGTACCAAAAAAAAATCCCGCCAGTAGCGCCAGGCGTGGCGGCTCTACTTTGAGCCATCGGACCCCCATTTTGGGGAAGAAATTTTTTGGTTTAGGGAGGTCGGGCTTTTTGGGTGGTTTTTTACTCACGGATTCTATGCTATCACCGGCTCTGACAGGCGTGCAAACATGGTGAGGCTATTGTCGTGTTATACCGAGGGCTCGGGCAGGCACTCGGGATGAAGAATTTCCCAATGGTCGCGCTTTTCATGCCATTCGACACGAAATCCTGCCGCGTCAATGTGGATAACGCTAAAGGCACCCCGAACCGCTTCGCCCGGCCGTTGGAGAAAGAACGCGTTGGAGGTCAGGTGGTGTACATTGGGATAGTAACTATCCTCGGTATAGCTGAATCGATGAACATGGCCGGCCACGTAGAGAATTTGCCGGCCAGACTCGCCCAATGCCGCCCGGAGGCGCGCTGCATGGCGAAGCTGGCGCGATTTTCCGCTGCTATAGTGCTGGGTCCGATGGAGTATCGGATAGTGCCCTGCAACGATAACGGGGCCTGCTGGGCAGGCATCAAGCAGGGCGCGGGTCTGTTCGGCTTCTTCTTCGGAGATGTTGCCCGCACTGGAGAGATAATTGGGGCATACGGTGGGTACCAGCAGAAGCGGGGTGCCCCCGGGGAGCGTTTTGCGACAGGGATAGCCTTCCGGGGACTCAAAGGCACCGAAATAGGCGCTGAATCGACCGGTGCGTAAGGATTCGAAGGTATACACGTCGTGATTGCCCGGCATCAGGTCAACCTGGAGGCCCTTATCAACGAGTCCGTCTACGAAAGCCTTGCCTCGCTGAAATTCTCTCGGTGTTGCGGTAGAGGTAAAGTCCCCACCGATAAGTACGTTGTTGATACCGAGAGAGGCGACATGATCCGTGTAGGCAATACTGTTTTCCATGTGAAATTCGTGTCGGCGCCGGTAGATAACGTTGGCGTTCCCCAGAAATCGCTTATTCAGCAATAGGAGGGGATTGCCCACGACTTGCCAGAAATGGAGGTCGGTGAGGTGGATCAGGCTGTCAATGGAGGCAGTCATTGGATTCCAGAAAGTAGGCCACGGCGAAGGTGGATCAGAAAAAACATGTGGTGTGGGGGGGGGGGGGGTCTTCAAACCATGAAGAACGCCCACACCACCCACATAAGTTGACAAGTTACTTTAAGAGTTGCAGAAGTGCCGACTCGTTCACATCGGCCCCAACGTCAATCGCGCCAAAACGGGCCAGGCCGTTGGCCCCGCTCACATAGAGGGGAGCGGGGGCTACCAGGGCGGCGGCCGTCTTCACGTCACCAATGCTGCGGATGCACGGGGTATAGTTTTTCGCAACCCAGTCGGCATCACTATCGGCGTTAAAGCCATTGAAGTCGACGTAGGTGGTGCTGAATGTGCCGCCAACCGCACTGGCGAAAAGTGCAGCAATGCCCGCATCGTCCAGTCCGGCGAGGGCGATATCGTCCGTCAAATCACGGCGCGCGTGGAGGAAGGCACCTGCGGTAATGATGTCTTGCACCCGGTAGCCGAAGTCCGTGGGCTGGAAGGTATCCATGAAGCCACCGATACGGACCCGTTCCGTTGGCGTAATTACACCCCGGTGCTCTCCGAGGAGAAAGGGGTCAATACACAGCACGGCCTTGCCCGAGGCAATCAGGTCGGCCAGCAAGGGGCCAGGCGCCCCCGTGGTGCCATCGATGAAGGATTGCTTGCCCTTGGCGCTCACGAGGAGCACGGCGTCTTGTGGCGTCGCCCCCGTGCCACGGAAAAAGAGGGCGGGAATCGCATCGTCACCACCCGTGCGGCCCAGAATCCAGTTTTCCTGCACATAGCCGTCTCGTTCTTCCATGGAAAAGCGCTCGCAGTGCAGGTCGTTGGCATCGGGTACCGAAGCACCCAGGACGAGGGCAAGGGCTTCCCGGTGGGTATCGGCAAAGGCGACGGGGTCGCTTTCGCCCAGTGCCAGTTCTTTTTCCCATTTAGCCTCAATACCGCTACGGACCTGTTCGATAATCGCCTGATTGGGCCCATCGGCACCCTGGCCATCGGGGTAAAGGCGAAGGGCCTCCTTCGTTTCCAGCGGATATTCGGGTTCAGTGAAATCTTCCCAGCCCGGCTCGTTCAGCAGCCACCGTCCCATAAAACGGTACATGGCCTCGCGGCTCTCTTTGTTGTAATTGTGGCCCGCATCGACGTGGACGTTTTTGACGCGGTCTTCCGCGTCGTAGAGGGCGAAGATGGAGCGGATGGCCGGGTATTCCACCCGGGGCGTCTCGCGGGTCCAATCTCCCGTGGCGGAAACCATGAGCATGGGCCGGGGGGCCATGAGGGCACCCACCTCCATGTTGGAGTTGGCCAGGCGGAGGATGGGGGCATTTTCGCAGAGGCAACCGCCCTGCATGCGGGAGGAGATCATATTGACCGGTGCGGATACCTTAATGCGGGGGTCGATAGCGGTCAGGGCAAAGGTCTGGGTGCCCCCACCGGAAGCGCCCGTGCAGCCAATGCGGTCGGGGGCCACTTCGGGGAGGGACTGGAGAAAATCAATGGCCCGCACCGAGGACCAGAGTTGCATGGCGAAGGGATGGATGCCCCAGAGTTTTTCCTTTTCCGAGCCCCAATTGTGGGGGAACTGGATGCTGTCCTGGTAGCCAATCATGTCGTACATGAAGGTGACTATGCCCATGCGCGCCAGCGTGATGCCCCGTGCGGGGACCGAGCCCCGTTCGTCTTCTTCCGTGCGGCCATTGGTCCAGTGACCATGGGGGGAGACCATGCCGGGGAAGGGACCCGCACCGATGGGCTTGTAGAGATTGCCCGTGACGTAGTAGCCGGGATAGGCTTCAAACTTAACCTTTTCAACGGTGTAGTCTTCGTGGGTGATTTTGCCCGTGACTTCCGCGTTGAGGGGTGTCTTATCGGGCAGGGGGTAGAGCCCCGAACTCAGTGCCACTTGCTTGCGAAGTCTGGCCGCGTAGGTTTCCCATTCCGCCGCGCTGTGAAACTCGGGCATGGTAAAGATGGTATCGGTGTGGCGCGCATGGAGCCCACGTTGATCCACGACGGCATCGGGCGTATCGAGTACGCGGCTGTGCTTTGTGACTGTCGCCGGGTCGAAGTCGGGGGCATTCGAAAAGGCTACCGCAGCCACGCCTTCGTCCAGGGAGATAGAAATGCTGCCATCAGGACATGATATATCGCCCACCTTGACCCAGTGATAGGTTGCGTTGGCATCGGGTGACCCCGCAGGAGCCGTCAGGGCCTGGTCATTGATAGAAAGATGACCATTGCTATGTGCAGGGGACCACGCCCACGCCTGATAGTCCCCGGGGGCAACGGACTGGGGGGCGTCGGTGATGTCGACCGCATTAAACCAGTGGGTAGACACCGGGGCAGCGGCAATACATAAGAGGGTGGCGAGTAAGGCATTCATGGGGGCATGATCTCCTTCGTATGATGGTAGGTGAAGGGGTCATGATAGAACCCAGGAGTGCGGACTTTCCAGTCCGCAATAAGGTTAACGTGATTCTTACAGAGCCTCCTCGTTTTCCTTGCATAACCAACGTTCCCCGTCTGGCCCCACGCGTACCTTGTGTCGGGTAGGAAAACCCGACCTCCTGCCGCAGGTGAGCTGTTGGAGAGGAGTGCGGACTTTCCAGTCCGCAATAAGGTTAACGTGATGCGTACAAAGCCACCTCGGTGTCCTTGCATAACCAACGTTCCCCGGCTGGCCCAACGCACACCCTGTGTCGGGTAGGAAAACCCGACCTCCTGCCGCAGGTGAGTTGTTGGAGAGGAGTGCGGACTTTCCAGTCCGCAACAAGGTTAGCGTGATTCTTACAGGGCCCCCCCGTTTTCCTTGCACAACAAATGTTCCCCGGCTGACCCAACGCACACCCTGTGTCGGGTAGGAAAACCCGACCTCCTGCCGCAGGTGAGCTGTTTGAGAGGAGTGCGGACTTTCCAGTCCGCAATAAGGTTAACGTGATTCTTACAGAGCCCCCCGTTTTCCTTGTATAACCAACGTTTCCCGGCAGCCCCCACGCGCACCCTGTGTCGGGTAGGAAAACCCGACCTCCTGCCGCAGGTGAGCTGTTGGAGAGGAGTGCGGACTTTCCAGTCCGCAATAAGGTTAACGTGAT
>CAXBPH010000326.1:0-7273 GCA_963977445.1 uncultured bacterium
TCAGGGGGACGGCCCCGACGATCAGCGACACCCACACTACCCACGACCTACTCGGCACCAAGACATCTCTACGCTACCACCACGTGACCTACGTCGGTGCAGTCCCCAGGGACCGCCTTCGCCGGAAAACGCCCTATCTTCATCGCAGATGCCTGAACACATTCCCGCGCCGCCCCCAGCCCAGCGAGAAAGCCCTAACCGGCGAGGCTGTACCGGCAGTACGTCGTGATGACAACCATGGCCTCGCCACCCCATAGTCGCCAACGATGCCGGAACAGCATCGGGGTCCAGAAATTCCCCATCAGGGGGACGGCCCCCCTTCGGCAAAGGCGACCTTCGTCGGCATAGGAAGGAGCGAGCCGTTGGTGAGGCCGAAGTACAGCGTGTTTTTGAAGGGCAAGGCAGCGCGAATGTTCAGGAAAATTTCGCTGAAGAGCTCCTGGGGCGCGCCCCAGATGACGGTGTCCTTGTTGATGGTCAGGGTGTAGGCGGGCACGCGAACCTGGTTCACGCCATCCGCCGATACGGATGCGTAGTCGGCGATACTGTCTATCCAGCCGGGCATTGATATCGTAGCCGACCGTAGGGAAAGGAGCGTTGATTACTTCCTGGCCTTGACCACGAGGGCCACGTGGTACAGTACAAGGGAGGCCAGTCGAGCTACGCAGGCAACATCGGGTAACGTCGTGCATTTTACACATGGACCGGATCGCGGTGCTGACGTAGGCCTGCCCAGGTGGTCACTCATCTCCCCATTGCCGAGAACATTCTCCGTTCTTGCCAATTGGGCTGCTCTCATTTGCGATATTCCTCAGGAAGTAGCCCGCAGAATGAATAACCCATTGAAGGGATTGAATCAATGAACTATACGAGACGGCCAAGACACTTTGTAGCGATACCCGTTGCGCTACTCGCGCTGTTAAATTTTTCGTGTTTTGTGGACGAGGCCACCAAGCAGGCTGCGGAGGAGGCAAGGAGTCATGTCGTGCCCGTGGACCCTTCCTATTTTGTGCCTGAGGCGCTGCTTGGGGATATCGTGAAAGAAGAACGAACTTTGTCCGATGGCACGAAGGCCTTATGCTATGTGATCCGCACCTACTCCGAACCCCATGAACATGAGATGGGACCGTGGTCGCCCAAGACGATCACGGACGACGCCGACGCGGGTGGCATCTGGATTCGCGACGGTCAGGTGTACGATGTCGATGGCCCCTTCGTCAAGAACGTGGCCGAGTTCTATGGTGATCCCGAGTGGAAACTCTATCGCGACGATGGGACCGTGCGCGTTACCGATACGAAGGAAGCCTTTGAAGCTGCGGCCCGGCCCGATGTCGATCCGCGGTATCATAATCATGTAGTGGAGGGGCGGCCCGAGTGGTTTGGTCACCACGAGAACGTTTACGTGATTCCAGTGGAGCCAGTTTATCAATTCCGTCCGACGCGCTTACGACATGGTGGGGCGGCCGTCGCATTCAACGGGGTGAAATACGATCCCCCTGCGCCGATTCATGCCATCCTTAAGGCCCATACCATTGCACCCTTCGATGATGCGGGCGGTCATATCAATCCCTTCGAAGGCTACCACTACCATGCGGCCACCGGCCAGACCAAAGAGGTTGCGCAGGCAGATGGCCACGCACCGATGATCGGCTATGCCCTCGACGGCTTTGGCCTGTATGCCCATCTTGACGGGGCGGGCCAGGCGTCAACCGATCTGGATGAATGTGGCGGGCATTTCGATGGGCTGCGGGGATACCACTACCACGCGGGCGCGCCCGGCAGCAATCAGGTTATTGCTGCGTTACGTGGTATTCCAGGCACAATGACGGTGGCACCCTGAACGACTTGATATGATGCAAATTCTGAATCGTCCGTGATTGCTTGCAAATGGATTGTGGCGGTTGTCGAAATTCGCCCTCAGGGGGACGGCCCAGGGACTGCCTTCGCCGGAAAACGCACAAAGACTCTGACCGGTCAACTTGACCTATACCCGGCCCGCCCGAAATTACGCAACGGCCCCAACCGGCGAGGCTGTACCGGCAGTACGTCGTGATGACAACCATAGCCTCGCCACCCCATAGTCGCCAACGATGTTGAGACAGCATCGGGACGTAGAAATTCACCCTCAGGGGGACGGCCCCGAAGTGCAGTCCCCGCCCCCTTAGTTCCCCGCCAGCTTCTTCAAATAGGCCGACACACCCGTGGTGAAATCTTCTTCCGCCTGGTCGGTCATGACGGTTACGTTGGGCTCGTAGCCCCCTTCGGCGAAGGCGGCTTTTGTCGGCATATAGAGCAGCGAGCCGTTAGTGAGGCCGAAGTACAGCGTGTTCTTGAAGGGCGAGGCAGCGCGGATGTTCAGGGCGATTTCGCTGAATAGTTCCAGGGGCGCGCCCCAGATGACGGTGTCTTTGTTGATGGTCAGGGTATAGGCGGGCACGCGGACCTGGTTCACGCCGTCGACGACGGAAGCGTAGTCGGCGAGGCTGTCAATCCAGCCGAGGTCTTCTTTGCGCGGGGTTTCGATAACGGCCTTGCCCGTGGCGAGGGTAACGTCGTCCGTGGTCTCGATGATGCTCTTGTTCAGCGCGAGTATGGGGTCGCCGAGGGTGTTTTCAAAGCTCTTGATACGGGGATCGTTGATGTCGTTTCCCACGGTGGGAAAGGGGGCCACGTTGCCTTCCGCACCATTGACGAAAAGCACGGGAACGCCAAGCTTTTCCTCCACGTAAGCCGACGCCCAGCCGGGCGCATCGCCCGAAATCAAGGTATTGCCGCCATGGAGACAGGTGCCGTGGATGGCGTAGTTCGCAATGAGGCCAATGGGCGTGCCGTCGGTACCTTCGAGGCGGATCAGGCCAAGTTGCTTGTCCGTAGGGCCATCGGGATTTTCCCCAAGAACGGTTTTACCATCGCGCACTTCGCGGCGGTTGATATTGGCGTGGGCTTCCCCGATACCAATACCGAGTCGTGCGGGCACCAATTTCGATTGGGCTTCTTTCACACCGTCCACCAGGGCACGGGCGACCCGATCCCAATACGCAGTGTCATGTTTGATAGAGAATCGGTCGCCGAGGGTGTTGCCGAAGAGGGTGCTCAGATCCTGGGGGCCCACATGGGGCGCGGAATGGGTGTGGGTCGTGGACCACCAGATTTGTTCCTGCTTAATACCGGTCTCCGCTTCGAGGGTCTTGCAGACGTCGTCGTAGAACTTCACCGAAACCGTGCAGATATCCGAGGAAACAAAGTAGAACTCGCCATCGCCATCATCGAGCGCGGCGATGCGGTGGTAGATTTTGTCGTGGGTGCCGGTAGACTGGCGCGGCGCGTAGCCGTGGAGCCACTGGGGCGTTTCGGGTGTGATATCAACCTTCACGGCGGCGGCCCGAAATCCCGCAGCATGGGTAGCGGGAGCGACCAAGGTGGCCAATGCGGTGAACAGCGTTGCGGCCAGGGCAAAGGTCGGTGACGTGATGCGCATGGAGATGCTCCGTAGTATGGGACGTCCATGGCCCGTATCGGACGCAACCGGTCCGGCCCAGGATCCCGGTGCCAAATTAACTATTCTAAATTCACGATTCTAAATTCAAACCACCATGCCGCCGATGAGTTCGGTGATGTTGGCCACCCCGTGCCGTTCGCAATAATCATCAAGCCCTTCGACGACCTTCATGGCCGCGTCAGGTTGGCGGAACGAACAGGACCCGATGGCGACGCCTGTCGCGCCGGCGAGGATAAACTGCATGGCATCGCTGGCATTGCCGATGCCGCCCATGCCGATGATAGGAATCTTCAGCACCTTCGCACAGTCCCACACCATCTTCACCGCCACGGGGCGAATGGCCGGGCCACTGAGTCCGCCGACGATATTGCTGAGAATGGGCCTGCGAGTCTCGGGGTTGATGCCGATGCCCAGCAAGGTGTTGATAAGTGCAACCGCATCGGCACCGGCTTCCTCGGCCGCGAGGGCGGGTTCGGCGATGTCGATGATATTCGGGGTGAGCTTGATGAACACGGGCAGGTTGGTCACCGCCTTGATGGCCTGGGTGTACAGCTGGACCTGCTCCGGAATCTGGGCCACCAGCGTGCAACCACGGGCCGTGCGCGCATCGTGGACATTGGGGCAGGACAAATTGGCTTCTATCGCGTCCGCCGCCCCGGCTTTGGTGAGCTTTTCGGCGAGTTGGGCATAATCTTCTGGCGATTTGCCATAGATGTTACCAATGATGGTGCATCCCTTTTCGCGGAGGAAGGGGGCCTTGTCTCGAAGATAGGCCTCGATACCCACATTCTGGAGGCCGATGGCATTGAGCATGCCCGCCGGAGTTTCTACCAGACGTGGCGGCTTGTTGCCCGCCCGAGGCTCGAGAGAAAGGCTCTTGGTCGTGACTGCACCGAGTTTGGAGATATCGAAATAGCGGTCATATTCCTGCCCGTAGGCGAAGGTGCCCGATCCCACGGTGACCGGGTTCTTCATTTTCAGACCGCCGATATTAACTTCTAAATTTGCCATGAGTCTTGATTATTCCCGAATCGTTTTGATTCCCCAGCCTGAACGAAGGGGACCTGTTTGGCGCACCGCTTCTCCGCCGCGCACAAAATCACCACCAACTTAATAGGCACTCCAGTTAATCAGGGTGCTCTCAAATACTGGGCCGTCGTAGCAAACCCGAACCATACGCTCGGCCTCGATTTCCACGTTGGCTTCGACCACACATCCCAGACATACGCCATCGCCACAGGCCATTTCCGCTTCCAGAGATGCCAGACAACTGATGCCGAGCTCCATGGATACCACATGGGTGGCCCGCATCATGGGCATGGGACCACAGCAGTAGGCGCGGGTCTTGGGGCCGGGTTTCAGCTGTCGCAACACATCGGAGGCAAAGGCTTTTACGCCCGCCGAACCGTCGTCGGTGGCCAGATGCACTTTGCAGCCCATCTGATGAAATTCCTGCTCACACAGGAGCATGGATTCATTCCGGCCCGCAATGATAACTTCGGGTTTCACGCCAAGCTCGCGGATAATCGCTTCAGCCAGCGCGGGAAAGGGTGCAATACCGATGCCACCGGCCACGAGGATATGGCGATCATAGCCTCCATCCAGCGGAAAGGGTTTCCCGAGGGGGCCCTGCACGCTGATAGACTGGCCGGGTGAAAGACGAGACATAAGCCGCGTGCCTTCGCCCTCTACCTTATACAGGATAGAGATACTGTCTTTGAAGATGCGCTCAAAACACATGGGACGACGAAGGAAGGGATAAAGTCCCTCCTGCACTTCCAACATGCAGAACTGTCCGGCCGTGGCCTCACGCGCAATATCGGGCGCATGCAAGACCAGGCGATAATGGTCCGGGGCCACTTCCATATGGGCCTGTATTTCACAGGTCGAAACCTGGGGCATTCTTACCTCCGTTCGTCTACGATGAGCTGGTTGCGCAACAGACTCAGGCTGACGCGCACGCGCTCGGCAAGCACCTCACCCACGCCGTCCACATCGACCAACTCATCCTTGGGTGCGCGGATGACCTGCTGGAGGGACCCGAAGCGTTTCACCAGGTTATCGATGATCTGTGGGGGCAATCGGTGTGTGCTGTTCAATACGCGATAACCCCGAGGGCTCAAGTAGGTATCAATACTGCGCAATTTGGGACCATAACCCAGCGCCTGGCTGATACTGCCGAGGCTGAGGAGTTCTTTTTGGGAAATATCGCTGATTTTTTCAGCGGCCTGATCATACCCGAAATTGGCCTTTTCCCGGTAATAATCCTTCACCGTGAGCTGGGCTTCTGTCACGGGCAGCAAGAGCTCCTGCATCTGAAGGCCGATGAGACGCCCTTCCGTGCCGAGCTCCAATATATAGGGTTCGATTTCCGTGGCGATGCGCATGACCATCTCGGTACGCTGAATGGCCTTGCACACATCGAAAATCGTGACGACGTCCTGAAATTCCCGCACGGTCAGGTCTTGCATGGCCTGATTCAACACGGCCATATACTTTTCCAGGGTCTGCACCGCCTGAACCGACTTGTTAACCAACGTCGGAATCGTATCCAACACGTGGCGCTTATCGTGGACATACAACGTAACACTGGAACGGCGCGACGATACGGCGATCACCATACAATTGGCCTGATCGGAGAGCCGCTGAGCGGTCCGGTGGCGGGTCCCCGTCTCATCACTATGAAGCCGTGCGTGGGGCTTCAAAAAACGGTTGGCGGCGTGTATGCGGGTACCATCCTCATTGAGGATAATGCCACCGTCCATCTTGGACAGTTCATAGAGGATTTGCGGCGTGACCTGCTCGTCGAGCATCACACCGCCCTCCGAAAGGGCCAGCAGGCGCTTGGGGTTGCCGAAACACAATAGCGCGCCGGTGCCACTTTGAATAATGGCGGAGATAGCGTTTCGGATGATGGTGCCGGGCGCCATCACCAACAGGGCTTCGCGAAAGGCCTCATCACTGGTTTTTTTCTTTTTTCTGGCCACGATTCCTACGTCTCCAATGCCAATTCGAGTGACGCTTCCAGTTCACTCGTTGGGAGCAAGGTCACTCCCGATGCGGTTATATTTCTGGCACATCCTCGGGGTAAGATACACCGATCAAATCCAAATTTTGCGGCCTCGGCGATACGCTGTTGGGCCATATCCACGGCGCGCACTTCGCCCGCCAGCCCCACCTCGCCAAAAGCCACCAGCTTTTCTGGCAGGGGCACGTTTCGAAAGCTGGATACCAACGCAAGGGCCACCGCCAAATCCGTAGCAGGTTCATCAAGCTTTACCCCGCCCGCCACGTTTACAAATACATCCCGGTCGGAAAAGTGTAACCCCGCCCGTTTTTCGAGTACCGCCAGAATAAGACTGATGCGGTTGGGATTGACCCCGGTAACCGTGCGGCGTGGTGAACCGGCATGACTATCCCCCACCAGCGCCTGCACCTCCACCAGCAACGGGCGTGTACCTTCCACGCTGGGAATGACCACCGAGCCACTCACCCCCTCGGGCCGTTCGTTGAGAAACAGGGCACTCGGATTGGGCACCGGGTGAAGTCCCGTGTCGCGCATTTCAAATACGCCAATCTCGTTGGTAGAACCGAAGCGGTTCTTTACACCCCGTAATATGCGTAGCGACTGACGGCCTTCGCCTTCGAAATAGAGCACCGTATCCACAAGATGTTCCAACAGACGGGGGCCAGCGATGCTACCGTCTTTGGTGACGTGGCCCACCAGAATGATGGGAATATTGCGGCCCTTGGCCAAACGGAGGAATTCGTTGG
>CAXBPH010000327.1:0-7253 GCA_963977445.1 uncultured bacterium
CCGCCCACTTTTTGTTACGTCTCCACCCGGCGATACGGCGCGCCGCTTCATCGTGGAGCAGCGGGGCCGAATCCTCCTTCAAAAGGGAGATGAGGTGCTCGGGGTGCCTTTCCTCGACCTGAGCGCCCTCGTGAGTCCTGGTGGCGGTGAACGTGGTCTGCTGGGCCTGGCGTTCCATCCCGACTACGCGGGAAATGGCAGACTCTATGTCAGCTACACCGATCTCAATGGCGATTCTGTGATTGCCCTCTACTGCGCCTATGCCGACGACCCTGATAAGGGAGATCCGGCCACGGCGGAGATTCTACTTACCATTACCCAGCCCTACACCAACCACAACGGTGGTATGTTAGCTTTTGGTCCCGATGGCTACCTCTATATCGGCTCGGGCGATGGCGGCAGCGGCAATGGCCCGGATAATAATGCCCAATCCCTCGATACCCTTCTGGGGAAGATTCTCCGCATCGAAGTTGGCAATCATCCCGGTTACACAGTCCCGACGGACAACCCCTTCGTGAACACCGAAGGCGTGCTGCCGGAAATATGGGCCTATGGCCTGCGAAATCCCTGGCGCTTCAGTTTTGACCGGGCAACCGGTGATCTGTGGATTGGCGATGTGGGGCAGAGCGCCCTGGAAGAAATAAATTTCCAACGGTCCACCAGTCTCGGTGGAGAGAATTATGGGTGGCGCAATCGGGAAGGCACCATCTGCCGCCCCAACGAATCCGAATGTGATTTGCCAGATGCCACCGATCCCATTCATGCCTACGGTAACCTGATTAGCCAATCCATCACGGGGGGCTACGTGTATCGAGGCGCCGCAGTGCCTTCACTGCAGGGAACCTATTTCTTCGCAGACTATGTTTCGGGAAAAGTATATGCCCTGACCCACGAAGATGGGGGCAACGTAATGGTTACCGATGAGACCGAAAGCCTCAACACCGGTGGGGTGACATTGTCGAACATTGCGTCCTTTGGCGAAGGTGCCGACGGTGAAATGTATATCGTGGACTATGGGGCAGGTATACTCTACAAACTTGTAGCGGCCTAGTCGGTCTACGTTGGTCCAATACAACGGCCTGTCTGAGTCCCTGTGCGGGGGGGCGGCAGGGCCACGGCAGGTGGCGTAATTGCCACAAACGGGCGCGTGACGCATACAAAGGAATCAGGAAATGCGGGTTGCTGGCGGAAAGGTTCTGGCAGCGTTGATCACCATCAGCGCCGTGCTGCTGGAGGGCTGTGCAACCGTATCCACGGCACCCGCCGATCCGACCTTGCTGAACAATCCCGTATTTGCCCCCCTTGTCGCCGGTCCGAAGGTCACCATTGAGTGGGTTTCCGTCAATGGCCGACGTGCCCCGGGTGATGCCTTACAACGGGCGCTGGACCGGTTCAAAAAGGTAATTCTGGGGGAACTTCAGGTACATGAAGGGGAGCCCCGTCAATTGGATTTGGGCGAAGACGGCAAGGTATCCCGAGAGCAGTATGAAGAGATAATCGAAGGTAGTGCCCGTCGTGGGCCAGCGGAAATGCTATTGGTTTTCGCGCCGGGATTCGATTTCGAAGATGCCCAGGCCATTTACGACTATGTGCGGGTAGACGGAGATGGTGACAACTCCCGGCCCCACCTTATCCGGGTGAGCGACGATGGCCTGGCCGAAATCGGGGCACTCCATTGGATTGTTTCGGCCGAGAAAGTCTGGGAGTCTACCCTGATTCACGAGCTACTCCATTCCCTGGCGATTCCGTCCAACAAATCGCACGCGTGGGATGTGCGCCATTGTACCCACGTGGGATGCGTGCTCTACCCCGGCGTCATGGATCTTCGCTCCACCTCCTACACGATTTCTCACATGGGCCTTACCTATACCCTGTGCCAGACCTGCCGCCGGGAGATTAAGGAAGCGCAAGCCGCTGCCGCCAATCAGCGTTGGGACAACCTCGAGGACTACGGCTGGGTCTGGTTGGATCAGCTGGTGGCAATGAACGCCGACAACCCAGCGGTTTACCGCATTCGCCTGCGGGAATTGGCAAAACGTGGGGACTATCCACGCATGCTGGAGGATGTGGCCCGACTCGTGACGCTGGAACCCCGGGAAGTGGAGCACTACCGCCTGCGAGGAAGTATTCATCGCGCTATGGGCGACTATGGCCGGGCGATTGACGATTTTGAATATGCGCTACGGCTGGATGGAAATAATGTACGGGCATTGGGCGGGCTGGCCTGGACCCTTGCGACTGCGCCGGAAATGATGTTTCGCGATGGGCTCTATGCCGTTGGCTACGCCATGCGGGCCTGCGAACTTTCGGAATGGCGCGATGCCAATCAAATCGACACCCTGGCGGCCGCCTGCGCCGCATCGGGAGACTTCGAAGCCGCCATTGGCTATCAAATACGGGCCGTAGATCTATTGGCGGAGGGCGACGTGGAGGATGCGGAAGACTTCCACAAGCGCCTCGAACTCTACAAGGCGGGCAAGCCGTATTTCGAAGCCGATGTGCCCGGCACCGACAACAACGGGTAGTTCCACCTGTTGCACAGTGGCGTGGTACCCGGCTATTCCGCCAGTGCGCCCAGAAAACGGCGTATCCGTCGTGCGTTGGCACCAAGGTCACTCTTGCCGTCCCGGGACTTGGACCGCATGTGGACCACACTGCCGCCCGTCCCGTCGCCACCAACCCTTACCACGATATCATCCCGCCATTTGAAGACCCGCGTCTCCGCGACGGCCTCAAAGGTGAGTGTATCGGGATCATCGCGGACGACCATCCAGTTAAAGGGTGATTGCGTGGCCATATCCCGGGCTAGTCGGTAGATACGTTCGGGAGGGCGATCCGTCAGCAGGGGGCCGAGGTCGGCGTAGTGTTCCCGGATGGGTTGGGCAAAATCCGCCGGAAATTCCATGGAACGATCGTTGTTTTCAGGAAGTGCCGCCACGGCGACAAATGCCGGGGGAGAGTCCAGGTCGGTCGAAATGTCATTGATTGCCGGATAACGCATGCCTTGGGCAATGGTCGCGATTACGGCAAGCAGGGGAAGCAGGCCCAGCGCGCCCACCATGGCCGGTAAATAGGCCTGGAAGCGTACGGCGGCGATGGTCGCAGACAGGATGGCTACAAATCCGACGAGACCACTGAGGACGAAGAGCCCCATGCCGGCCATGGGCGGCACAAGCTGGAATCGGGCCAGCATCGGGCCACACGTGCCCAAGAGGATACTGAGTGCGGCGCTGAACATCGTGAATTTCGCCATATCGGCCATACTCCTTAGGGACAGGGTGAAGCCCCATCATACAAAAGCGGCAGTCATGGATACCATGACTGCCGCAGCATTTCTTAAATGAAGTGATCAGCTCTTGATTTCGAGCAACTCGACTTCAAAGAGAAGTACAGAGTTTGGCGGAATGCCGGGCCGGCCGGGGCCATAGGCCAATTCACTGGGGATAGCCAGTTCCAACTTGGAGCCGACTTTCATCATCAGGAGGGCTTCGGTCCAGCCCTTGATGACCTGGGTCACACCAAATTCGGCGGGCTCGCCACGGTCGACGGAGCTGTCGAACTTTTCACCATTGATGAAGGTGCCTGTGTAGTGCACGCTAACCGTGTCGCCCTCAGCAGGCATGGGGCCGTCACCCTCTTTGACGACTTTGTACTGGAGGCCGCTATCGGTGACTTTAACGCCTTCTTTTTTGGCGTTGGCGTCAAGATAAGCCTGGCCTTCTTCGAGGGCCTGGCTTCCGGCTTCCATCTGCTTCTTCTGTGCGGCTTCACGCATGTTGGTCTGCAGTGCCATGAAGGCCGCCTCAATTTCTTCTTCGCTCATCGCAAGTTCCTGCTTCTGGAAGGAAGCGCGGAAACCAGCGACGAAGGCTTCGAGGTCGAGCTCAAGGCCCGGTCCCGTTACGCCATTGGCAACATTTACACCAGCGGCATAGCTCTGTTGGGCGATTTCAGATTCAAGATTCACGGTCGGTGCTTTCTCTTCCTGTGCGCCTGCAAGGAGCGGTGCGCCCAGTACGATGGCTCCCACAAAGAGGGAGCTCCAACGGGTTACGAGTTTCATTCATAGATCCTTGGGGTTGGGTTTCGGGGGTATCCCATCGGGTGACCCGTAACGGTCAACAGCATCGATGGGTGTCAGGCAATCGGAACAGCTTAGCCGGTGGACCCGTCGAAAATCAAACGCGCAATCCGTCGAATAGCGCCAATACAACGGAAGGTGCTTGTGCAGGCCGGATGGTGGCCTGGCTTGGGCAGATGGGATTTTGGACATGCCCCCGGAATCTAGGGCAATCGCATTAAAACCGGTGGCCTGTTGCATGACCGACAACTCGTAGTCCCCCGTATCGCGAGCCTCCGTCGGCTTGGCCCATAGTCCGCAGTCGAAAGATCCGCCGTAGGAGGACGGATGACAGTCAATAGCCTGGAGGCGTAAGTCCCAGGATCAGGTGACGTTTTGTTTATGAATCCGCGAAGCGGATGGTAGGTTTGTCGAAGCCTATCTTCCATCCACTTCGCGGATTCAAGAAGATGGGGCCGGGTATCCTGGGGCTTACGTCCCAGGCTATTGGCTGTCGCTCCTCCGGAGCTACGGACGGCTATAGATGTTAATACGATTGTCTTGTCCTCGGAATTGGACGGGGTGCCATTCGTTCGTTATGATGTTCTGCGTTGCCCGGCTTGCCCAACGTACTCAGGAGTCTGTTGTTTTGTGCCCACGCTTAGCTCTATTTGTCCTTCTCTTCGCCTTGGGCAGCAGTCTCTCCATAGTCGCTGACGACCATGGTATCGCGCCCGTGTACGACCGCGATGAAATCTACGTGGTGGCTCTGTCAGGGGATGGGGAACCTCCAGCCGCAAGTATCCGCGAACATGCCATTGCGTGGCACCCTGTCCGTGAATGTTACTACCTCGCCGCCGACGTCGTGCCGCTGGATAGCCCTCACCACCCCAATACCTACGAGACAGCGATCCATCTTTGGCGCAGCCCGGACCTGAAGGCGTGGACGTATCTTGGCGTCGCCGTACCCCGTGGCGGGGAAGGGCGTTTCGATGCCCATGGTGCGTCGAGTCCGGCGGCTATGACCTACCGTGATGGCCGCTTGTATGTCGCCTACAGCGCGAGAAAAACGGCCCGCTTTACGGAGCGAGGCATCGGATTGGCCTGGTCGGCAGAAAACCCGGAGGAATTGCCCTGGGCCACCAAGGCCAGCGCTATTAGCGACTTGCCCGGAGAAGACGATGACCCCGGCGTCCTGACCATACCCGGCGATGATAGAATGCACTGTTATCACCGGACCACCGGCGGCGACGCAGGCTACCGCATCGTGCACACCTATTCCACCACCCCGCAAGACCCCGCTTCCTGGTCCGCAGCGACGGATGTCACCCAACGTCCCGACGGAATCCGCGCCCAGGAGTTGACCGGCGTGGCGTGGATAGAAGACCAAGTACACTTATTTATCATCGAGCATGGCGACGTCGTCGCGGGCGCACAGATTGCCCATCTGGTCAGTGATTCGCCCAGCGGACCATTTCGTCCAGCAGACCCGGAGCACCGCCGTCAACGTGCCGTGCCTCCACGCCTCGCCTATGGCGGGCACTTCACCCCGGTCGTCCATGAAGGGCACCATATCGCATCATTCTGGACCGTGTTCCAGGCAGGCCCGCGCTATGGCCTTCAAGGCCACCCGGTTCAGCCCCAACCTTAGAGGTTTTAACAGAATGAAACGACGCACCTTTCTCAAGAGCAGCGCTGGTGCCGCCCTGGCCATGACCACCCTTTCTCGCACCCTGTACGGTGACCCGATCTATCCCCACGCCACGCTAAAGGGGGCCTTCGCCGCCGCGAAATTTGATCCCGCCGCGCCGGATTCATTTACAACAATATGGACGGCCGACACCCATTATGGCATTGGCGAGGGGGCGGAAATCCTGCCAATGGTGTGGGACGAGGTGCGCCAGATGGAGCAGGCGCCTGCCTTTTTTGCCGTGGCCGGTGATCTCATCTGCAAGGCCTCCCTGTCCTTTGGCCAGATACCCAACGACAAGCAAAAGGAAGAGGCGCGGGAAGAATTTCGGGCGATTAAGGCCCACGTCGACCAGATTGAGAAACAGATTCCGGTGAAGCTCGCGCTGGGCAACCACGACACCCACCCCGAGGAGGATCGGCCTGAGCTCTTTCACGATGTCTTTCCCGACCGCCCCGAATACCACGCCTTCGATGTGAAAGGGGTGCCCTTTGTCTTTCTCAACGGCGGCAGCAGCGGCTATCTCGATGAAGAACAACGGCGCTGGTTTCGAAATGAGGTAGAAACACGATTTGACCCGGAGCGTTCGCTGGTCACTGTCTGCCACCAACCGTCCCTTGGCCGTGTAACCAATGAGCGGGGCGTCACCCAGGCCTTCCGCGAGGCCCTGCACGATGTGGATGGGGACGTATGGATGATTGGCGGGCACCACCACAAGAACGAGGACCAGTGTTTTCAATTGCCCCAGGGCATCATCACCCAGTCCACCATTACGACACCCAATCCCACGGTGTGGGGCACCGACAAGCCGGGCTATTGGGTCTACGGATTTGCTGGTGGAAAACTCGCCACCCGCGTTTTCCGACGTCTTGGCGAGGGCTACGCGGTAGCTCAGGAACCTCCGCGCCACGCCCCGAAACCCCTCCGCCTCCCCTTTGAAGACACGGAAACACTCTGGCAGGTGCTGGTGGGCGAAGGGGACGAACCCTACCGTGTAAGCAGCAACGCGCGGTGGTGCCAGAACTACTGGTACTACAACAAGGAACTGGTCTACCGCTTTCCGCTGACCCTCGGGCAGGGAAAGGCGCGCCAGCTCGCGGTCTTGAATTCGCCGGAAAGTGAAAAGGCCATAACCTGCGAGATATCGCCCGATGGCACCCAATGGGCCGCCGTCAATAGCCCCGTGCAAAACGGGGATATGTCGCTGCTCCCGGTTCCCGAGGCCTGCTACCAATCAGGCGAAGTGCATATGCGTCTTCGGCACTGTTCAGTCAGTGGATTCGCACTGCTGGCGTAGTCGTGCGTCCCGGCAAGGTCTCTACAGCTAAATAAGCAACGGTAGACCTGGCTCGAATCCAACTCGTTAATTTAGACAATGTGCGCACGTGTCTACAAAAGGTCAGCGTATCGGCGGCTGGGCCACTATCGTTTAAAGCAGCTTTTGACAATTGGGAGCGCAGGCGGCTCGCCTGCATTACGTCGAAGACGTAAAAACAACGTGCC
>CAXBPH010000328.1:0-7244 GCA_963977445.1 uncultured bacterium
CCTGAACTAGACTAAACACTAAAACGCGCCAGGCCCTCGGGTCTGGCGCGTTGTTTGTATCGGGTCAACGCAACAAGATTTACCGTGTCCGGGGTCATCGGGATGCACTCGCCTGGGAGTCCGGCTCTTAGGCCTTCCTCACGGTCCTGTGCTACAGTTTTCGAAATCGTCGGCTCACGTAGTGTCTCCAGATTCAACGCACCCCCGGGAGAATTGTAGCAATGAAAACCCCTCGCTGGCTTTATACCCTCGTTCTGTTCCTTGTGTCGGCCACGATTTACGCCGACGGTGTAAAGGACACCCCCTTTGTTCAGGAATACCATGAGCCGTGGCCGATTGCGGCCGAGGGACCAGCCAATGATGTCCGTGCCGTGGCCGTTACAGAAGACGGCCACGTATATGCCGCGACCCGACAGGGTGCCTATGGACTAATCGATGGTGGCTGGGTAAAGCAGTCCGACGTGGTCGATGGAGAGACCTTTGACATCCTTGCGGTGGGCAACGCCGTCTGGGTGGCGGGCTGGAACGGGGTATATCGTACCGGTGCTGGTGAGCACGGGAAAGTCGGCGATCTCAGCTATCCCGTCCGTGTTTTGGCGGAAGGTCCCGATGGGGTAGTGGCCATGGGGCCCGATGGTGGCTGGACCTGGGACGGAAGCGCCTGGCAATCCATGGAGACCGATTGGTCACTCAATCTCAAGGATTTATTGGCCCTGCCTAACGGCGATTTATGGATCGCCACCTGGACGGGCCTCTACCACCAGAGCGACGCTACCGGCCTTCGTCGTTATTTTGAGCCCGAAGAAATTACGTCCGGTGCGGTAACGGGCCTGGCGGTTGCACCCAACGGCCAATTGTGGGTGGGATGCTGGGGGGGCATTACCGTCCTCGAACAGGGCGCGTGTGTTCGCCAATTTACCACGGCAGACGGACTACCCTATTGGGATGTGCGCTGTATGGCCTTTGCACCCGATGGCACCCTCTGGGCGGGTACCCGTGAAGGCATTGGGCGCTATCGTGAAGATGCCGAATGGATCACGCAGAATAATGGAAGCAAATGGTCCCTTCGCCACAGCAAGCGATGGCTGCTGGATGATGAAATTCGCGATATTGCTTTCGATGCAGAAGGCACCGCCTGGATCGCAACGCCAAAGGGTGTGAGTGCCATAAAACGAAAAATGATGACTTTGGCCGATAAGGCGAAGCACTATCAGGCTATCCTGGATGAACGTCATGTGCGCCCACCGGGCTTTGTCGAAAAATGTGAATTCCTTCGCCCCAATGACTTCAGCGAATGGAAACCCCGGGATGACGACAATGATGGGGAATACACCGCGCTCTACCTGATGATGGAGGCCTTCCGCTATCAGGTAACAAAAAGCCCCGAGGCAAAGGCCAATGCGACACGGGCTTTTGAAGCACTCGGTTTTCTTCATGACGTGACGGGCACCCCCGGTTTCTTTGCCCGTACGGTTGTGCCCGCCGATTGGACCGAGATGCACGATATGAATCAGGCCTTTACCGATGAGGAAGTTGCAGCGCGCCGCGTTGGCGATCCGCGCTTTCGCTATGTGGAACGACGGTGGCGTCCCAGCGCCGACGGTAAATGGCTCTGGAAGGGCGATACGAGCTCGGACGAAGTCAACGGTCACTACATGGGCTTCTACTGGTTTTACGAATTGGTGGCCGACGATGCCCAGAAGGCCCGGGCCGCCCAGTATGTCACCGAGTTGACCGACTACATCATCGAGAATGACTATAATTTTGTTGACCCTGAAACCGGCGTTTATACCCGTTGGGGTGTCTGGAATGAAGACATACTCCAGAACAATCACGACTGGTGGGTGGAAAGCATCATCAACCGTTACGAAATCCTGGCCTACTTGCGTATCACCGAGTATCTTTCGGGGGATGATAAATATGGCCAGGAACTTCAACGCTTGGTGGATACCTACAACTATAAAGAATACCTCCGTCGTCCCAAGGCCCACCGTATTTCCGAGCAGAGCCGTATTGATGACGGCATGATCTACGAGATGGGTCCCATCCTTTACAACCTCGAAAAAGATCCCGAGCTCAGGTCTCTGCTTAACGAGGGGCTGACCTGGGTTTATCAAATCGTAGAGGATGACCAGAGTCCCTACTTCAATTTTTCCATGGCCCAATGTGGTGGCGTAGAAACCCATCGTGATCAGAGTATCGCCTTCCTCCGTGACCAGCCCCTTGACCTGCGGCAGTGGGTGGTGGACAACAGCGTTCGGGAAGATATCACCCTGGTGCGTCGGCCCATGCAGGATAGCCTTCAGACCAGTCGGATGGTGCCGCCCAGCGAGCGGGGTGTGATGCGTTGGGACAAGAATCCCTGGGAATATATATCCGGCGACTTTGGTGGTGCCGACGGTATGTTGGAAAGCAGCGGTGTATTCTGGCTCATGCCCTATTGGCTGGGTCGTTACCTGGGCGAGATTGAAGCCCCCTGACGGGCCATGCCGTCTGAATTACCTTTTGGTGCCCGGTTGGGGGAATTTGCTATACTGCAGGTCCCCCCAACCTGTACTTCACCACGAAAATGGACCCCAATGACCCCCACAAAACAACGCGATCATGCCGGCAAAGTTGCTAAAGAAGATACCCAAAAGGCCCATGAAATAGCCTCAGCCATTGAGGATCCATGGTTCAAGGCCCAGGCCCTCTCCTGGGTGGCACGCTTTTCGAAAGACCAGGTGCTGGACATTGCCAAGGAAGCTGCCGAGGCGGCGGCCCTTGGGGAAGATGCCTACAAGCAGGCGGCCGTGCGCGCGTGGGAAGTCGCGGCGCTTGCCGAGCGCGATTTCAACAGCGAAGCCACCACGGCCTTGACCGCTGCCCTCGAATCCTCCAAAGAGGTCACGCCCCAATCCTCCCGGGCCGAGACCCTCATCCTTCTGCTCAATGCGGCACTCCGTATCAATACCGCGTCGGCCAAGCAGGTTATTGCGGAGCTTGAGTCGGCCTGTGGTGATGACCCCTTCTGGCGCTGCAAGCGTGCGATGCGCGATGGCGCGGCCTTGATGGCGGGCGAGCAAAAACCCAAGAAGTTTTTCTGGTAGGGCCTGAGAATTCCCAATCCCCCGCCGTTTCTTCGACGGCTCCGGTGAGTTCGGGCGATAGCCGTCCCTACACCGTGTGGCTGGCGGTGGCGATGGATTCTTTGTAGTATTCCAGGGATTCCGCGTTGTCACCGCCCAGATCGCTCACATCTTCCGGAGAAACAATCAGGCGTTTTGCACCAAAACGCAGGCAGCGTGCCGCGTCTTCAATGGGCAACGGTCCGTCTATGTCAATTTCGATGGCGTGCTCACGGTAGCGGATATTCTCATTGAGGATACGGACCCGTTCAAAGGTGGCCCGCTGCATGGCTTTGCCCGGCGTGACCGGGTCGGCACCGAGGATAACCAGACGGTCGATGAGGGGCAGGCAGTAGTTCACTTTGGTCAATGGGGTGGTCGGGGAGAGGGCCAGGCCAACTTTCTTGCCACTATCGCGAATCTGCGACAGGGCACGATGAATGTGCACCGAGGTCTCCACGTGGAGCGTCACGATATCGACGCCCGTTGCCAGGATCGTCGGCAAGGAGGCTTCGGGGTTGGCGACCAGAAGATGGGCGTGGCAGGGCAGCTCGGTAAATTCCTTCACCGCCTGAATCAGGGCCGTAGAAAACCCGAACTCCGGGATAAACTGTCCGTCGGCCATATCAAAATGGAGTTCCTCTATGCCCTGAGATTCCAGATTGCGTATGGTCTCCGCGAGATTCAACAGGTCAATCCGCTTTACGTCCGCAGCACATTCAAAACTGGCCAAGAGAGTAGACTCCTTTATTTCTCAGGGTTAACCACGCTGCCCGAAAGTGAGCCAAGCATGGGTATCCCTATTATACGCGGGCTATCCCGGCCCAGACAACGGCCCGACCCTCCCGATGATTGTTGGTCGCCGCTGTGTTGCGCTATAGTCACCACCAGACCTGAATTTCGAGGAGATTGATTAAATGCGTATTCTTGCAGCGACGTTGGGCCTGTGTTGCCTGGTTGGGCTTTTCACCGGTTGTGGCACCACCTCCACGAGTTCCCCCGAGGGATTTTCGAGCGAGCTTCGCCTTGCCGCCCTGTTTACCGATCATATGGTGCTCCAGCGCGATAGGAAGATCCCCGTCTGGGGCTGGGCAACGCCGAGCTCCCAGGTCAGCGTGACCCTCAGCGGCGTGACGGAAACGGTGAAGACCAACCGCAATGGCAAATGGATGGCCTATCTTGCACCCATGTCGGCGGGCGGTCCCTATACCATGACGGTCTCTGGTAGTAAGACCTTAACGTTTAACGATGTCCTCGTAGGCGATGTGTGGCTGGCTTCGGGACAATCGAATATGTGGTGGCCTGTGAAGAGCGGCGCTTATGGGGTGGTCAACCGCGATGCCGAGGTGGCTGCGGCGCACTATCCAAACTTGCGCCTCTATACGGTGCCGCAAGACACGAGCTTTACGCCCCGGAGCACGGTGGAAGGGGGAGACTGGACCGCCTGCACCCCCGAGACGGTCGGCACCTTTTCTGCCGTCGCCTACTTTTTCGGACGGGAGATGCATCAGACCCAGGGCGTGCCCGTGGGGCTGATTCACAGTTCCTGGGGCGGCACACTCTGTGAAGCGTGGACCAGTGCCGACGCCCTGGAGAAACTGCCCGATTTCAAGCGTAAATTGGATCAGATGGCGGCCGAAGCGCCCCACATGGAAGAGGCCCAGGCCACCTATGACCAGGCCATGGCCCGCTGGAACGAAAAACTGGGCAGCTATGACAAAGGTTACGTCGATGGGGTGCCCGAGTGGGCCGACCGACGATTGGATACGGTGGAGTGGCGCACCATGACCCTTCCGGGCGTCTGGGAAAATCAGGGCTACGCCGACCTCGATGGGTTCATGTGGTACCGGAAAGTGCTGGAATTGCCCGATGACTGGACCGGTAAAGACCTGACCTTGTCGCTGGGTGCCATTAACGATATGGATCGCACCTTTTTCAACGGCACCTTGGTGGGGAAGAACGAAGAATCCGGCCAGGCGGCGACCTTTAGAAACTACACCGTGCCGGGGGATCTGGTGGTTCCCCATGTAAATGTCGTCGCCATTCGCGTCTATGATATGGGCAATGTGGGTGGGCTGCAGGGTGCCGAAGAAGACATGTATGTCACCCTGGCGGGTGATTCGGAAGCGGCGCGGGTACCCCTCGCGGGCATCTGGCAGAATCGGCCCAGCGCCTATCTGAGAGAAATGGCACCCCAGCCCACACCGCCGTTGCTTCGTGCCGATGATCCCCATGTGCCCACCGTGCTCTACAACGCCATGATCGCACCCCTCGTTCCCTATGGCATCAAGGGGGCCATCTGGTATCAGGGCGAATCCAACGTCAACCGGGCCCACCAGTATCGCGCCCTCTTTCCTGCCATGATCAACGACTGGCGCAGCGCCTGGGGCCAGGGTGATTTTCCCTTCCTCTACGTGCAACTCGCCAACTTTCTGCAACCCGTCGAGGAGCCCGCTGAAAGTGAGTGGGCCGAATTGCGGGAGGCCCAGGACCTGACGTTGGCAACACCCAATACGGGAATGGCCACCATTATCGATATCGGCGAGGCGGACGATATACATCCGCAGAATAAGCAGGATGTGGGTAAGCGCCTGAGTCTGTGGGCCCGACATGTTGCCCATGGTGAAAATGTCGTGTACAGCGGTCCCCGCTACGCTGGACACCACGTGGAAGGTGCTGCCGTACGCATAGACTTTGAACAACTGGGTGGCGGACTGCGTACCCCCGATAGCGCTCCCTTGGCGGGCTTTGCCATTGCGGGCGCGGATCATAGGTTTGTGTGGGCCGATGCCCGTATCGATGGTGATTCGGTCGTCGTCTCGAGCCCGTCGGTGCCCCAGCCCGTGGCGGTCCGTTATGGCTGGGCCAACAACCCGGAATGCAATCTCTATAATCAGGCGGGATTGCCCGCCGCACCCTTTCGAACGGATACCTGGCCGGGCGTGACGGTGGCAAATAAATAGGACTGTAAAATATGTTTTAAACACCCGCTAAGGCTCTTTTGGACCACGGGGTTTTCGATATCGCCATAATCTTGAAACGGCAACGAAATCGTGGCATGGTTACGCCATTGCACCATTTACTCAACGGTTGGCAGCACCCAGGGAGAATAGATTCATGCGTAAACTTTCTCGACATATTATACCCCTCGTAACGCCCCTTTTGGCCTTGGCCGTGTCCACCGCCTATGCCCAGGATACGCTGACCGTGACCCCGGTTGCTGGCGCCATTTATATGCTGGAAGGTAAAGGCGGCAATATCGGTGTGTCGGCCGGAGAAGATGGCCTCCTCATTGTGGATGACCAATTCGCTTCCGAAGAAGGGAAAATACGAGCAGCCCTCAAGGAGATCAATCCCGGTCCCCTTAAATTCGTGCTTAACACCCACGTTCATGGCGATCACACCGGCGGCAACGAAGCTTTTGGTAACGAAGCCGTCATCATCGCTCAGGAGAATGTGCGAAAACGTCTGCAGGACGACGAACAGCCCAAAGCGGCCCTTCCCGTCGTAACCTATGAAAATAAGATCTCGGTCCACTTCAATGGGGAAGAAATCGAACTCATTCACTTTCCGAATGGCCACACGGATACGGATTCGGTAATTTATTTCCGTGGGTCCAACGTGGTTCACATGGGCGACCATTTTTTCAGTGGCCGTTTTCCCTTTATCGATCTCGGTCGAAACGGCAGCGTCGAAGGGTACCTCAAGAATGTCGCCACCGTTCTCGAAACCCTTCCCGATGATGTGAAGATTATTCCAGGCCACGGGCCCCTGTCGACCAAGGCCGATTTGAAGGCCTTTCATGCCATGATTGACGCCTGTTATACCTCGGTGAAGGAGCAGGTAGCGGCGGGCAAGACTATCGAAGATATTCAGGCGAAGGGCGTTCCGGCGGCATATAAAGACTGGGCCTGGCAGTTTATCAGCGAACAACGCTGGCTCATTACCCTTCACGACGACCTCACGAAATAGAAAAGGGCTATGAGCAATTAGTGGGGATGATTTATTTGATATTTCAAGCGCTGGAGGCCAAAGGTTGACGCGATGGGTTCTTGCGAATCCTATCGTCACGCAACGTTTTAGCAGATAAAACGACAAACCATGGACGTGCCGCGCGATCTGGTACTCCAGTTCGTG
>CAXBPH010000329.1:0-7203 GCA_963977445.1 uncultured bacterium
ATGCAGACCACCGCCCAAAGGGCGTCCTCCAGACCGATTTTCTTGCCGTCTTCGTAGGTGCGTCCATAGTAGGAAATACCCACTTCATAAATACGGGCCTTACGGCGGGCGACTTTCGCCGTGAGTTCCGGTTCCACACCGAAGCCGCGCTCCTCTATCTCGATAGACTGAATGAGCTCGGTGCGAAATACTTTGTAGCAGGTCTCCATATCAGACAGATTCAGATTGGTCAGCATATTGGAGAGCAGGGTCAGCAGGTTGTTGGCCACGGAATGCCAGAAATAGAGGACCCGATGGGAGTCACCGCCCATAAAACGCGATCCATAGACGACGTCGGCATGGCCAGATAGTATGGGCGCAATGAGCCGGTGATATTCCTGGGGGTCATACTCGAGGTCGGCGTCCTGAATCAGTGTGATGGGTTGGGTGGCCTTCTGGAAGCCCGTACGGAGCGCCGCGCCTTTTCCCTGGTTTTTGGGATGAAAAACGAGGGTGTCGATGTCGCCGCGAAGCGTTTCCAACGCTTCCCGGGTGCCATCCGTGGACCCATCATCAACCACAATCAACTCAAGGTTCAGTCCCTGCACGGCACGGATGCGTGCAACGATAGCGCCGATGGTGTCGACTTCATTGAATACCGGCACCACGACAGAGACCCCGGTTTCTGAAACAGCTTCGCCCACACACACACTTCCCAAAGCCTGAGAGGCAGGCCCTACACTGCTGGAGTGTAGCAAAGACGGGGCTGTCGGGAGAAATTATCCGACTATACTAGGGGCGCGTTGGTCGACGTTGTGCCAAGGGAATCAATGGCGCGGAGGAGCGTCACTTCATCCCGCTCCCAGTTATAGGAGGTGTCCACCGCCGCTTGTCCATTTTTTCCCAATCGTTCAGACAGCGCTGGGTCTTCCAGCAGACGAATGATGGCCGCAGCAATAGCCCCGGAGTCCGTTATTTCCACCAGAATTCCCGCATCGGCCTGATCGAGGATATGGGCCACTTCCACCGCGAAATCCGGGGCAATTACCGGTATTCCTTCGCGCATGTAGTCGAAAAGCTTATGGGGCATGGCGAGGGTGTGGTTCAGGCGACCTGGCTGAAACAGAATGAGCCCGACCTGAGCCGTTGCCACATAGGCCGGAACCTCTTCATAGGGCACCGTGTCGATGAATACAAAATTCTCCTCCAGTCCCGCGTTTGCCACGGCCTGCCTGTACTGTTTGAGAGAGCCGTAGCCATATTCGCCGAGAATAATGCACCGTGCATCCGGAATGGTTCTCACGACCAGTTTCATGGCATCGAGTAGCTGCCAGGAGCCACGGATGTCCCCAAATAGTCCCTGGTGGATTACGCTGGGCCCACGGCCCACGCGCTCGCGTACGGCGGGGGGGATGTCCGAACAGGGCGCTTGTCGGTGGTTGCTGTTGATAACCACAGAGCGGGGGGTGTCGAGCCCCTCCCAGACGGTTTCGAAACTTTCCCGGGTCAGGAGTATGTGGTCCGTATAGCCAGCGAATCGTCGCATGAACCATTGGGTGATGTGGGCGGCCGGGGTGCGGACTGCCGCGGGAAAGTACCGCGCGAATTTGGACGACGCATGTTCGTGCATGTCGTAAACGATGCGGCCACCGCCAATGGCTTTGATGAGCATCGCCGCGACCCACGATTCCGGCTCCGGGGCGATATAGATATCGGCTTCCTCTTTTCGCCCTGCGGCGGCAAGATAGAAGACCGAACGCAATCGCTCATAGAGGGTGCTGGCCCGCGGTATATAGCGAAAATGAACACCGTCTCGCTCTTCCCCATCGAAGGCCCCCTGTGGACAAATGGATACGACGAGGTGATCGGCACCAACGAGGCTTCGCGCGATTTTGTGATACATGCGCTTGTCGAACGCTTCGTGGTAGACACTGAGTAAACAAATTTTCATGGGGTTTCACCAGGTTGATTGCCACGTGCTGCGGCCAGCGCTTCGAAGGCGATTCGTGTCGCACGAAGGCCGTCGTGGCCGGTGACCCGAAGCGGTGCCTCGCCCCGGACCGCCTGGATAAAGTTTTCCAGGCAGGGGTAGAGGCCCTTGTCCTCTTTGCCACGCCGCGCAGATTTTCCGGGGACGCCAAAAAACTGCGTTCGGGCAAAGTCGTCGATAAGGACCGTCCCATCGCCACCGTGGATCTCGATACGTTCCTTGCCGGCAGCCCGGGCACCCGTCGTGCAATAAATCACGGTCGCGAGGGAGCCATCGGCGAAGCGGAGCAGGGCCATCAGGTCATCCGGTGCCGCCGCTTTTCCCGGGGCCTCGGCGGTGATGCGGGTCGGCTCGGCATCGAGGAGCCAACAACAAAAATCAAAGAAGTGCACGGCCTCCCCCAAAATGCGACCGCCACCCTGAAGGGGATCGCGGGTCCAGTGGTCGGGGGGGAGGGCACCGGCATTACACCGGTAGATAATCTGTTTGGGTCCCGTCATAGCGCACAGCGCGGCCTTGGCCGCCAGGGCATGGGGCGAAAAGCGACGGTTAAATCCCACCGACAGCAACAGGCCCGTTTCGGCGACCTTCGCACAGATGGCCTCGCAGTCTTCGATGCGCAGCGCGAGGGGCTTCTCCACAAACACGTGCTTGCCCCGGTCAAGGGCCGCCAGCACCTGCGCACCATGGAGGTGATGTCGGGTGGCAATGACAACGGCCTTCACCTGGGGATCTTCCAAGACCGCCTCCAGGTCGGTGGTGCAATAGCGCGCCCCAAAGCGGGTGCCCGATTCTTTGGCCGATGCCCCCGTCGCCGCAACGACCGCCTCCAGGTGACACCCAGGGATTTTTTCAATATGGGGCAGGTGAACGGCCCGGGCGAAGGCCCCCGTTCCCACGACCGCAAGACCCGTACTGCCGACGGGCCCTTCCCGACTCTGCAGCGGGAGCGTGGTCTCGGGCGGCGCGATAGTTTCAACCCCATCGTCGCCGTAACGCAGCAGCGCCGCAATTGTTTCGCTTTGTCCATCGAGCACCGCACCATAAGCCGACACGGCGTCTTCAATGGGGTGGGTCACCGAGACCAGCGGGGCCACGGCAACCTTGCCCTCGGCCACCATGCGGAGGAATTCGGCCATGTTGCGGCCTTCGGTCCAGCGTACGTAGCCGATAGGATAATCCAGACCTTGTTCCTCGTAGGCGGCCTGGTAACGTCCGGGACCATAGGAGCAGGAAAGGGCGAAGTCGATTTCATTGCGATAGAGACTGGCCCGATCGAGGTTCATGCCCACCGCGCCCACGATAGAGACCCTGCCTTTTGGCCGACACAGCTCGATGGCCTGATTGGCAATGGCACTGCCCTTCGACGCGGCACAGACGATGACGCCGTCCGCCCCAAAGCCCCCTGTCCATTCCTGGACCACGTCTGCCAGGGAATCGGGGTCACAGACGGCATCCGCCCCGAGGGATTGGGCCAGCGCGCGGCGGGATTCAATGGGGTCCGACCCGATAACCCGACAGCCTGCCGCACGGGCTATCTGGAGAGTGAGGAGTCCAACAAGCCCCAGGCCAACGACCACAAAGGTTTCACCAAAGGTGGGTTGGGCGCGCCGCACGCCCTGGATAGCAATAGCACCCAGGGACACAAAAGCCCCGGCGGGAAAGTCCACCCCATCAGGCAGGGGCGTGAGGAGTTGGTGGGGCACCACATTGTATTCCGCATGGCAGGCATAGCCTACCCCGGCACAGGCCACCCGATCGCCGACCCGGAAACCGGGCACTTCCGACCCACAGGCCACGATAACGCCCGACGTGCTGTATCCCGGTGCCTGAAAAGAGAATAATTTGTCTTTTATGACGTTCAGCGTGCCCTTGACACCCACACTGGCCAGTTTTCGCTTCACTTTTTCCACATTCAGGGGGTCACGGGCCTTTTTCATGGCATACGCGGTCGTGCCCCCGTCGGAGACAAAGGCCGACTCCGTGCCCGAGCTGATGAGGGAGTAGCGCACCCGAACCAGGGCCATATGGGCCCCCATCGCCGGGGGTGGCACGGTTTCCAGGTGGACCTTGCCTCCTTTGATCAGCACTTGTATCATACGTGAACTCCCTCGTTCCCCATGAGCCTGCGGGTCGCTACATGGTACGTTGCGAAGAATTCGTGATGCAACGGGTGGGGGCAGGGCGGTGATCTCCAGGCCCTTGGGGAGCACGCTATCCCCCTGCCAAGAGGTCATGCTACTATCTGTCTTAGCGAAGATTCATCTCGGACATTTTTCAAGTCATTTGGTTTCCAACTTTCCCAATTGGGGCTATGGAGCGCCGACGGCCCGTCGGCATTACGTCGAAGACGTAATAATAACGAGCTGGATTTGATCGAGGTCTATCGTCATTTATTTAGCCTCGCACATGAGCCACCTGAAATAGAAAGCGCTTCTCATCATGACCCCATTGTTAGAACTCCTGGAACACTTTCGCACGGCGTCCCAATCGGAAAGCGAAAAGGGCACCTATTTTGAAGAGCTGATTCGTTGCTATTTTCGCTATGAGGCCACCTACAAAGACCTCTACAGCGATGTATGGCTCTATTCAGATTGGGCAAAGACCCAGGGGACGGCTGGACACGACACGGGCATCGATCTCGTGGCCAAAACCCGTGGCACCGACGAATTCCACGCCATTCAGTGCAAGTTTTATGACGAAGACCACAAAATACAGAAATCGGATATCGATAGCTTTTTTACAGCCTCGGGGAAGAAACCCTTCACCCACCGCATCATCGTCACCACCACCAATCACTGGGGGGTACACGCCGAGGCGGCCCTAATCGACCAGCAGCCTCCCGTTACCCGAATCGATTTGCTGGACCTCGAAAACAGTCAGATTGACTGGAGCCAGTATCAGCACGATAAAACACCCGTCATCAAGCCCAAGAAAACCCTGCGCGCCCATCAGGTTGCCGCGCTGGACGGCGTCACCACCGGACTCCAGACCGCCGACCGGGGCAAGCTCATTATGGCCTGTGGCACGGGCAAAACCTTTACCAGCCTGAAAATCGCCGAAAAAGTCGCCGGTAAGGGCCAGCGGGTCCTCTTTCTGGTGCCGAGCCTTTCTCTCTTGTCCCAAACCCTCACCGAATGGACCCACGAAAGCGTCACCCCCCTCCACAGCTTCGCCGTGTGCTCCGATAGCGACGTGGGAAAAAAGCGCATCGAAAATGAAGATATCGTGGCCACCTTCGCCCACGAGCTGCGCTATCCCGCCACCACCCACGCCAAAAGCCTCGCTGTAGAGATGGCCAAGCGCCACGACCCACAACACATGAGCGTGGTCTTTTCCACCTACCATTCCATCGACGTCATCAGTAAGGCACAGAAAAAACACGGCCTCGGCGATTTTGCCCTCATTGTCTGTGACGAAGCCCACCGCACCACGGGTGCCACCTATGCCGACAGCATCGAAAGTAATTTTGTAAAAATACACGATACCGATTTTATCCGTGGCGACAAGCGCATCTACATGACCGCCACGCCCCGCATCTATGCCGATAGCGCCAAGGTCACCGCCATTCAAGATGATGTCGTCTTGTGCTCCATGGATGACGAAAATCTCTATGGCCAGGAATTGCACGTCATCAACTTTTCCGAGGCCGTCGCCCGGGGCCTGCTGGTGGATTACAAGGTCATCGTGTTGACGGTGGATGAAGCCCACATCAGCGCACGCCTCCAAGACCTCCTCAAAGACACCAACAACCAGATTAATGTGGATGATGCCGCCAAAATCGTGGGCTGCTGGAAAGCCCTCAGCAAGCAGGACCAGGAAGGTGCCCTCGTGGATGATGCCGAGCCCATGCGCCGCGCCGTGGCCTTCTGCCAGGTCATCGAGGCGAATCTGGGCGCGAAAACCCGCAAGGTCAGCTCGAAAAACATCGCCAGCATGTTCCAGGCCGTGGTAGAAGCCTACCAGGAGCAGGAACCCGATCACGCCAGCCTCCGTTGTGAAGCGGAACACGTCGACGGCAGCATGAACGCCACCGAGAAGGAAGGCAAACTCGACTGGCTCAAGGCCGAATCGCCCGAGGACACCTGCCGCATCCTGAGCAATGTCCGCTGTCTCTCCGAAGGGGTCGACGTGCCCGCCCTTGATGCCGTCCTCTTTCTGACCCCCCGCAATTCCCAGGTAGACGTGGTCCAGTCGGTGGGCCGGGTCATGCGCACCGCCCCCGGCAAAAAACGGGGTTATGTCATCCTCCCCGTGGTCATTCCCGAAGGCATGACGCCCAGCGAAGCCTTAAACGACAACAAAGTCTACAAGGTGGTCTGGGAAGTTCTCCAGGCCCTCCGCTCCCACGATGACCGCTTCGATGCCCTGATCAACAAGCTCGATCTCATTGGCAAAGACCCCAGCAAGATGGAAATCATCGCCATCTCGGACAAATTCCACAAAAAGGCGGAGAAAAAGAAGGGCCAGAAGGAAACGGGCAAAGGGGAGCACACCATCGGCTCCGGTGAACAGCCCCACATACCTGTCCCCGAGCAAATCCAGCTCCAGTTCCAGGTGGGTGAAATTGAGCGGGCCCTCTATGCCAAGGTGGTCAAAAAATGCGGCAACCGCAACCACTGGGAAGAATGGGCCGCCGATATTGCCCGCATCGCCAAAACCCACATCACCCGCATCCGCACGATCATCGAGAACCCCCAAAACACCAAAGAGGTGGCGGCCTTTACGGCCTTCGCCAATGAATTGCGGGACGATCTCAATGGCGAAATCGGCGACGAGGAAGTCATCGAAATGCTGGCCCAACACCTCATCACCAAACCCGTTTTCGACGCCCTTTTCAAGGACTACTCCTTCGCCGCAAACAACCCCGTCTCCCAGGCCATGCAGGGCGTCCTCGAAGTCCTCCACGAACACCACCTGGAGAAGGAAGCCGAAACCCTCGATAAATTCTATGCCAGCGTCCAGATGCGGGCCGAAGGCATCGACAACGCCGAGGGCAAACAGAAGATCATCGTGGAACTCTACGACAAGTTCTTCCGCAATGCCTTCCCCAAAATGACCGAACGGCTGGGCATTGTCTATACCCCCGTCGAGGTGGTGGATTTCATCATTCACTCCATCAACGACCTGCTCCAACAGGAATTCGGACAGACCCTGGGCAGCAAGGGCGTCCACATCATCGACCCCTTCACCGGCACGGGCACCTTTGTCACCCGCCTCCTCCAAAGTGGCCT
>CAXBPH010000330.1:0-7168 GCA_963977445.1 uncultured bacterium
CGACCAGGGTCGTGTAGATGCGTTTGGCGTCATTCTTGCGCTCGGCACGCTCCAGGGCATTGCCCAACCACCAGAGGGTTTCGCCAGCCTCCCGGGAATCGGGGGCCATTTCTACCAGCGCGTTGCACAGTGATTCCGCCTGCGCAAAGTCTTTGTAAGAGGCCTTGATGCGTGATGCGTAGGCCACGGCAAACCGAGCCGCCGGATTGCTCGTGTGGCGGCGGATAACGGCGAGGGCCGCGGGGTCGTTGTCCAACGTGTTGTCTGTCAGCGTATCGCAAAGGGTAGACAGCAGAATTTCCTGGTTGGATTCGTCCGAAAGGCTAACCGTCAAGGCCGGCAGATACTTCCTTACATCCGTGTAGGAGCTCGAGCGCAGCATGCCGAGGAGCGCCACCGATTGATCCAGGGGCGCAGGGGAGCCCACCAGATAGCGGGAGGCATCCAATCGCGGTTTGATATACCAGGTCGTGTCTACGGTGTCGCGAAAAAAGGTGTATCCAGCCCGTCGATCGCCTGGCCGATTCAATACGGCCTCACTGAACTGCCAGAGATAGCGATCCATCCACCAGGGAACGGGCGCGACATTCTCAAAACCGGTGAGATTGTCTACAATCCCCGCGTAATCTTTCCGCTCGGCGGCGAGGGTGGCCATTTTGCCCCGGGCCATGGCCTTCCACGCGCCGGGCTCACCCGCCAAAACATTCTGGAACAACAGGGTCGCCCCAGCTTCATCTTTTTTAGCGGCGTAGCACATGGCGATGCGTACCGTTGCCCAGGGTGCCAGATCGGGGTCGGCCTGACGGACCGTCTCAAATGCGCTGACCGCTACGTCAAAGTTCTCTGCCCGATAGGCATCACAGCCCCGGACGTAGGCGTCGGCCCCAGGGAGCTCGTTCGCGGCAACCAATGCGCTGAGTACTGCAATAAACCACATGTTGGTGTGTCCTGTGCGGCCCGGCAGGGGCCTTTTGGTGACTAAGTTCGCCGGAACAGGCGCTTCCTATTCCAGTCCGGTCAACATTTTTCGAATGGCCAGGGCGCGGCGGGTGTCGATGATGTTTACAGCCTCGTCCGGATCGGCCTGCAAGTCATACAGCGCTTCGCCGTCCTGGCCTGGGCCTTGTATCCACTTATACCGTGCCGTGCGCAACGCCTGCTGTCCGTTACGTCCCTGGATGGCGACTACTTTTCGATGGGGCAGGCCCGACCGATGCAATTGGGCCGTAAAACTGCGACTATCCGACAGGGACGATGTATCCAGTTGTAATACGTCCAGCAGCGTTGCCGAAACGTCCGCCATCGTGACCAGGGCCGGGTCCGTTTCGCCTTTACGCTGTCCGAGCAACCCGCCTACCAGGAGGGGCACCCGTAATAAAGCATCATACAGCGGACCGGATTCTTCTTCAAAAAGTCCGTGATCCCCCAGATAGGCCCCTTTCGTTGACGTAAGAATAAATACGTTATTCGTGCGGCCCCGTCCGGTGAGGGTGGCCAGCAAGCGGCCGACCTGGCGGTCCATATGTCCGATGGCACCATAATGGAGGCCCAGGCATTTTTTGGCGCTATCTGTGGCGGTGCCAGGGGGAACCCCGCTACCCGGGTCCAGGGCCTTCGGGTCATACATCGTGCGCCAGGGCATGGGTGGCTCCGAAGGGGCAGGAAAGCCCGCCACCAATACAAAGGGTTCAATAGCCGACTGACAAAAGCGAACGGCCTGATTTCCAATCCACGTAGTGACATGTTGGGCCTCCTCCGGGGGCATGCCACCCGAGGGGGAGGAGGGAGACTCGTGGTTTACCCATTCCAGATAGTCATCTGGGGAGCCATCGACACCCACCAACTGTTGCATCGCGCCCAGGGACTCCGGGATGGCGACGGAACCCACCACACCGGTGGCATAGCCCGCGTCGCCGAGGCGGGAAAGGAGTGTGCCAACGACTTCCGCCGGACCATCGGATGCCGTAGATTTCGTATGGAGACGGGCGTGGGGTCGATCGGCTACTGCCTGGGTAAAACACAGGCCGTGCGACGCGAGGGCATCCAGATTCGGCGTGCGGACAACGGAATTTCCTGTCGCACCGAGATCATTCCACCGCATGCCATCTACGGTTATGACGATGATATTGGGTTTGACCATAGCTAACGGATAACTCTAGGGGTCATGGCGTCAGCTTCCATCCGCAGGACGTAGCCGTACTGGAGCACCTTTTTCCATGGACTTCCACATGGCCTCCGTGGCCCGCATGGTCGTCCAGCCACAAATGGGGGGCGTCTCTGTGCTGCCCTTGCCCAGGAGGCATTGGATAAAATTACTGTCGGGATTTTCGTCGAACTTGGGGAGTCGCACCGTTTTGAGTTTTCCGGTGGGTCCTTGTTGGATCAGCGTGCCATCCTGACGAAGGTAGAAGGCCCCTTTGGAGCCCACAATGGTATGGTCTTCGTGCCAGGCGGGGGCGTTGCCAATAATGGAAAGATTCCCGAGGGCACCGTTGGAAAAGGTGAGGGTAATGGCGCTGTTTACGTCCACCTCGCTATCAAAATTTTCGCCCCGTGCGAAGACTTCCACCACATCCAGGCCCGTGACCCAGAGCACAATATCGATGAGGTGACTTCCCGAGTCATTCAATTGGCCGCCACCGGAAATCGCCTTATCCTGCCGCCACGAGCCCCGTGTAATCCGGAGCCATTCCTGTGCCTGCATGGCCTGCACAAACTGGATGTCCCCCAAGTGTCCCTTCTGAATCTCGGAACGCATATAGCGAAACAGCGGGTCGTAGTGGCGTTGGTAAGACAGGGAGAGAACCCGCCCGGTTTTTTCAGCCAGACCAATCAGCGTCTTTGCCTGACGACTGCTGCATACCAGGGGTTTTTCCGACAGCACGTGGATGCCGGCCTTCAAGGCGGCCCGAATCTGTTCGTAGTGAAAAGCGTGGGGGGAAAGCACCAGGACGCCATCCAGCTCATTCGCCTTCAGCATGGCGCGATAGTCGGTATAGACCGGCGTGTCGGTGGCGGCGGGGCAATGACCCAGGAAGCTTCGCAGCGCAGAGGCACTCGGCTCCGTTAAGGCGACGATATCGGCCTTCCCGGTGGCCTGGAGGCGTTCGTAGTGACCGCGGGCAATCCCGCCGGTTCCGATAAATCCAATGCGCACCTTTTTGCTCATGGGTGATTTTCCTTTGTTGGCGTCTGGGGTGACAGGGGGAGCGGTTGTGGGTCACGGTTGTCTTGACCCGTGCCCCGCAGCAAGGCCATGCACCAGCGGCCCAGGCTTCGCAATAACCAGAACAGACAGACAAGCGCCGCACCAATGCTTAGCAGCAAACCCAGCGTCACGCTCATGGGTGCATAGGAAAATTGTACTTCGTGGGTGCCCGCCGGTACCTGCACGCCGCGGAACAGTCCATTAACTTTCAACAGGGTCGCTCGTTTTCCATCGACATGAACCCGCCATCCCGATGCGTAGTTGTCCGCCAGAATCAGGATACCGCTGTCGTCCGTATCCACGTCGATGAGCAGGGACTCACCCGATTCGGAACGAAGGGTGCAGCGGGCCGAAGAGGCAGTCTGGGTAGACGTGGTGCCATCCACGGGAGGAAGGACGTCCCGCAGCGCCTGGCCGTCGCGATCACCCGCTTCAACCACGCAGACCCGGTCGCCCTGGAAATTGCGACTCAGCAAGCGGTCGAGGGCGGCTTCTTCATCGGCGACAGGTTCCCACTGGTGGACCATGCGAATGCGGGGATAGGCACTGTTGTTGCGCCACAGGAAGAGTCGTCCCAAGGTGCGGAGAAACTGGATGTCAATCCCGTTTTTTTCTGGCGGCTCGTCCATCCAGGGCAGGTTGCGCTCACCAATAAAGAGGCGAACGCCCATATAGTTCAAGAGCCGTGGATAAAAATGGGCCACGTCCGTTGCCATACTTTCCGTGTATCGGGCCGGATTCAGGTAGTCTTCCAGGTGTTCCCACCAGCGGGCCTGCCCCGTCGTCAGGGGCCAATAGGCACCATGGGCATTATTGATGCCCAGGAGTAAACCCACGTTGGCCGGCAACGTTGTCTGGCGAATCGTGGGCAAGGTCAGCACCCGTTCGCCCACCGAAAGGGCCTCCGCCTCACGCATGGTCGGCATGGCATCCTGCAACCACGACGTTCCCGCCGCGTAGGGGTGTTGAAAGGTGGAGCTGCTGGCCCCGCGAAGGTCGATGAACAGTAAAAAAGCGAGGAGGGTGCCGCAGGCGATCGCCATCCACTTCACCCGAAGCAGAAAAAAGGGCAGGAGCACCACCAGCGCCGCCAACACCAGCCCCCGGGCATCGGACGGACCAAGCACGAGGAGCGTGCCACCGGCTATCAGCACCAGGAGGGACGATCCCCAAATCAGGGGGGAGCGGGGATCGCGACCGGTCAATAAGAGTCGGTCACTGCCCAGTCCCACCAGCACGGCCAGGGCGAAAACGCCCGGAAAGGCGAGGGCCTTCCAGATTTCCAGCGAGGTGCCGCCGTCAAGTTGCCACACGACACCGCCCATCCAGAGGAGGGCCGCCAGGGCAAAATAGATCACTTCAAGGCGGCCGTGTTTTTGCAGGATCGCCGGGGGAATCAAGATTAACGAGACCACACCGATATAAAATAGCTCGGGCAGCGTGCTGTTTCCAGGCAGCAGAAAGGCACCGGCAACCTCCGCACCATTCACTGGCGCATGGCCCATCCAGGTCCACGGCCAGATGGCCTCTACCGGGTGGGCCAACGTGGTGAGCCAGGTCAGAAAGGGGAGCCACTGCACCGCAGAAAGGGCCATCCCCGTCACGCCCATCATGAGCAGACTTCCCACCACGCGGAATCGGGCCGTGTCGCCTTTACGCCCCCCCGCGAGAGCCCGGGCGATGCCATAGCAAAGCCCGCCGCTTACGAGGATTAAGGCAAGTGCCGGTGCGCCCGACAACATCATGAGGGCCACGACGCCCCCACCCAACACGACAAAGGTGCCCCGAAATCGAATCGTGTGCTCGTAGACTATCCAGTAGAGAAAGGGGGTCCAGGCCAGGACACCCAGCAGTTCGGGCCGTGACATGACGGCCGCACTGGCCCCGCCGAAGGCGTAGACCATGCCCCCCATAGCGGCGGCAAGGTATCCGGTGCCCAAGGCGCGGAGGTACAGGGCCAGGGAAAACCCCATCAACAATAGCCCGAGGAAGGCGTGTAGCGCCAGGCCCATCGGCACAGGTACAAAGAGAAAGATCAGATTCAGCGGTTGAAGGAGGCCGTGGGTCGGGTTGGCGAAGAAGGGGATGCCACAATACTGGGTATTGGTCCAGAGGGGCACCTCACCGGCGCGCAAATGGCGAAAGCCATAGTCCAGCGTGGGCACTACCCGCCCATAGAGCTCCATATTGTCCCGGCCCATGCCCGTCACATCACTGCTCGGGGACTCCACGTGCGTCCAGAACAGGGGAGAGAGAAGGGTGAAAGCCGTACCCAGTAGGAACAGGGGAAGTAGGGCGAATCGCTGGGTTCCTAATTCCACCTTGTTTTCCCCATGGTGTTCTTGCACGTGGAATGCGCGCGAAATGCAAACGATACGACAAATACAGCTCGCCGGACCAAATCTGATAGTAACATTCCGGTGGAATTGCTTTCCATCATAGGCCCCGGACCAAGGTGCTCGACGTTTGGTCAGCGGGCTACGCTTGCAGCTTGCGCCTTCCGGGTCGGAGGGCGTATTCTGTGGAAGAGCCAGTTGCGGGGGAGGACCCAACGGGGCGAGACGGTTTTACTATTGCAGAACGTAGACATCTCGGTCATCATACCTACGCGTAATCGGGCTGCCTGGTTGCCGACGTGTCTTGCACATCTTGAGCAGCAAACCTTTCCCGCCGGTCGCTTCGAGGTTCTGGTTGTCGACGATGGCAGCACCGACGATACGGTTTCCGTGCTGGAACGATTTGCCTCGGGGGCACCCGTATGCATCCGAAACCATACCCAATCCCGCCGGGGATTGGCTGCCGCCTGTAATCTGGGTGCCGCGAACGCCATCGGGGATACCCTCTTGTTTCTGAGTGACGATGAGCTGGTCAGCCCGCGCCTGCTGGAACTCTATCAGGGAATGCGGGAACGCCAGGGGCCCGACACCTGCATCATGGGGGACGTACACCGCCACCCCCAACTACCCCGGGATACCTTTACCCGCCTTTTTCTGGACAGGAACCTCGCGCCCGACGCGTCGGATGAAAGTCCGGCCCATTTTCTCGATTGGCAAAGCTCCAATTTCTGTCTTGATCGACAGTGTTTTCTTGACGCAGGCGGTTTCGAGACGGATGAGGTGATGGAACCCGTTGCCGCTATCGAGTTGGCCAGCCGACTCGCATCCCGGGGGATTTCACCCCGATACCTTCCCGATGCCCGGGTCTACGTGTGGCAGCCCACAACCTTTGCGGCCGAACGGAGGCGTCAATACCGCTTTGGATACGCCCTGAAACATCTCCAGGCGCGAACCCGGGCCTCGGCAATTCCCCGTCGATTTCGCCTGCTGAAGTCGCGGGCGGAGCAGTTCCTCAACACCTTCACCATTCCCTTCTATATCCGCGCCTGCAATCGACATGAGTCGGAATCCAATATGCTCATCGGCAATCTCTACAAGCGGGTGCTCCACTATGACCGTTGCAATGGCTACCAGGATGCCTTACTAAACCGGGCACTCCGGCCACCGGCGGCGGAGGTTGTCACCAAGCCCATCACGGCCTGATACCCGTGCTCGGGGCTGTCGATTTAATGTGCGGAGTACGAATAAATACCTACCAACCTGTATTTAGCGCCCACAACGTCATTCCCGCGCAGGCGGACTTCCAAAAAGGGCGGCAGCTTTCAACAAGGCAATTCACAAGACGTTGTCATTGCCGGCGTACCCGTTGACATATCGGGAATTATTGGGTGCCACGGACAAGCCCTCAGGGCTTGCCCGTGCTCATTTTGGTGAACGGAGCATTGCATATGAATCCTTTATTCAATACGCAAGCCACCATTTAATTCACTAGCGAGGTTGGGTAGCCTTCCCGTCCCAGCACGGGCAAACCCTGGCGGGCTTGTCCGTGGCACCCCACCGTACGCTTCAATCCAATACGGTCGCCTTAACTACTCACGTTATTTTTGGAAGTCCCCGAAGGCGG
>CAXBPH010000331.1:0-7139 GCA_963977445.1 uncultured bacterium
CCGGAAATGACGGTCCATATAGCGAAGTCCGGCCGCACCAGCATACAGAAGGCCAGCGAAAGCCCCAGCGGAACGGCGCGGAGGGTCACGGTATAGTAGATAGACAAGAGCAGGGAAAGGACGGCCAATTGGCTTTCCATGCCCGCCATGCCCCAGAGTATTTGATGGTGCTCAATCGCTACATAGGCCATGGCAACCAAGAGCAGGGGCGTCGCCAACCGAACGCGCTGATGGATACCCAAGGCCAACACAACGAGCACGCTGAGCGCGCTGGCGGCCATGGAAGCCACCTTCATCAGCTCAATGCCCCAGCCGATATGGACCCAATCGCCCAACATGGGTATGAGGACACCCAATGGACTCGTAAATCCCTGGAGAGGGTTGTCGAAGCTGACGGCGTGGGTCAGGCCAAGCCCGCGGGCCCAGTTTTCGGAATGGAGACAGGCAATGAGGGCATCGTCCCAATAGCGCTGCGTGTAGACCCAGAAAACCAACCGCAAGGCGACCGCGAGCATCGCGATAAATATCCCCGCGCGCACAACGAACTGGTCCTCTTTTTTCTCCAACCCTTCTAAAAACAGATAGCGCTGAACTATGGCAATGAATTGGGTCATACCAGTTGTTATATATCTACCCGGGAGTTACTTCCCTCACTCACAGACATCACGAATGTGCTGTCCCGTCGATGGTATCGCTCATACTAACAACCAGGCACAGGACTGCGCACCCCCGAGGGTACCCAATCTCTCGTCCGACCTGAACTATTTCCCAGGGAGTCTCTACCTTGGTCCCGCGTAAAATGGATAAAGGAGGCACCGCATCCGTGCAGTACCTCCTTCTTAAGGAGTTTTTGAGTGCTAAGCCAGCACGTCGAGGTCGCGTCCGGACAAACCCGCAGGTACTGTAATGGCGCTTTGGATCAACTGCAATGCAGCTGCCCTTGCACCGGCATGCGACTGCTCCTGATCCTTCAGATGAGTCGCCTGTACAGACCGTTGAAATCGTCCTTGACTTACACCGGCCTCAACGCCACTGACATATCCAGATACTCCAGTCATATCAGCCTCCTTTCTGCATTGGGCCTGTTATTCCAAGTACCTCTATATAATCGGCAGATTTTAGTCTCGGCTTTAGCCCCAAAAGGGGCAATACTTTGTGCCCAGCCCCCGGAATACGGCTCCTTGCGACCCACAAGCACCCTTGCGTAGTATGTCCAACACGTCCAATCAACCGAGAATCACCGCGAGGTTCCACGATGCACCGACACCTATGTTTCCTGATTCTGACTACGGCCATTAGCTTGGCACAGGGCACCCAATCCGCGACGCCGCCCAACATCATCTACATCGTGGCCGACGATCTCGGCTACAGTGAGCTGGGGTGTTACGGCCAGAAGATTATCAAGACCCCCCATATTGATCGTCTCGCCGAGGAAGGCATGCGTTTCACCCAGCACTACAGCGGTCAGGCCGTATGCGCCCCGGCCCGCTGTGCCCTCCTCACTGGAATGCACATGGGCCACGCCTGGATACGCGACAACGGCAGCGTCAAGGAGCGGGTAAAGGACGAGGAAGCCTGGAAGTGGCGTGGCCAGACGCCCCTCCCTGACGAGGCGGTAACCTTCGCGGAGGTACTTAAGAAACAAAACTATGCAACCGCAGCCTATGGAAAATGGGGACTGGGCTATGAGGGTTCCACCGGCGATCCACTGAAGCAGGGCTTCGACGACTTCGGCGGATTTCTCTGTCAGGAGCATGCCCACAATCATTACCCGCGCTTCCTATGGAAAAGTGGGCAGCAGGTGGCTATGCCCGGCAACGACCGCACCCTGTATGGGGAATCCTACTCCCAAGACTACTTCATTGACTGGAGCAAAGAATTCATCCGAAAAAATCAGTCGGGGCCGTTTTTTCTTTATTTACCCGTCGCCATACCCCATTTGTCCATTCAGGTACCGGAATCTTCCCTTGCTGCCTACGAAAATGCTGTTCCGGAAGCCGATTACCTCCACAAAGGCTATTTGCAACATCCCAAGCCCCGGGCGGGCTACGCCGCCATGATTTCTCACCTGGATCAGGGCGTGGGCGAGATTATGGCCCTGCTGAAGGATCTGAATCTGGACCAAAACACCATTGTGTTCTTCTCCAGCGATAACGGCCCCACCTTCGACCGACTCGGCGGTTCTGATTCCGACTTCTTCGAAAGTGCCGGACCCTTTCGGGGGCGAAAAGGCGAACTTCTGGAGGGAGGCATCCGCGTGCCCTTGATTGCTCGTTGGCCGGGAAAAATCGCCGCCAACACAACGTCCGACCACATTTCCGCCTTCTGGGACCTCCTCCCCACCCTGGCCGACCTTGCCGGCACCGCCCCACCCGAAGGCATCGATGGCCTTTCCTTTCTGCCCACCTTGTTGGGAAAGGACGGCCAGCGTCAACACGAATATCTCTATTGGGAATTCATCGCCTACGGGGGTCAGCAGGCCGTGAGAATGGGCGACTGGAAGGGCCTGCGACGTGACATAAAAACTTCACAAGCGCTGACGACGGAGCTCTACAATCTGGCACAGGACCCCGGCGAAACAATAAACCTCGCGGAGACCCATCCTGATGTCGTTGCCCGAATCGAGTCAATCATGACTACGGCACGACACCCATCCGATCTTTTTCCGTTTCCAGAAATTCGTACGCCGAAGGAGTAGTCACCTATCGGGTGCGTAGCTGATCACGAGTCGACGAGAGGAAGTCGCACCTTAAACGTCGTTCCTTGATCCAGTACGCTCACCAACTCGATGTCTCCGCCGTGAGCCCGCACAATTGCCCGGGCCAAACTGAGTCCCAGACCATTTCCTTGCTCAAACCGACTCGCCTCTACCCGATAAAAGCGTCCAAAGACATCCTGATGCGCACTTTCGGGAATCCCGATACCGGTATCTGCCACCGATATGACGAGGAACGCACCTTCGATGGCCGATGTGACGGACAACGAGCCACCCGACGGTGTATATTTTATCCCATTGTCTACGAGATGGGCCAGAGCCCGTTTCAATCGCTGTCCATCGCCACGAATCACGTGGATTGAATCGACGTCGCACAGTAACGTCACGGCCTTGTCCTCAGCGGCCGGTCGAAACAAGTCGCACACATCTTCCACCAGATCACCCATCTCTATGACGTTGCGCTCAACAGGCATAGCACCGGCCTCAGTTTGTGAAATCTCCAACATGGTATTGATGAAATGCAGCATCTGATCGCATTCTTCCAACACGCTTCCGAAATGCTCATCACCCTGCAGGGCACCGTCCGACTCCCGGAGTGCCATTTCCGCTTCACCCCGAATCCGCATCAGGGGGGTACGCAGGTCGTGGGCGATATCGTCGGTAACGTCCTGCAATTCGCGAAACAGTACTTGAATACGATCCACCATCCGGTTGAATGCGCTCGCCAACTCGTCAATTTCGTCCTGGTTCTGGCTGACCGGAACCCGTAGATTCCAGGCACCTTCCGTGATATGAATTGCCGTAGAGGTGACCCGTTGAAAACCGGAGAGGGCGCGCCGGGCCATATAGACGCCGGCAACCAGGGAGAGCAACACGAAGGCCAAGGTCGCCAGGCTAAACACAACACGAAACTGCCGCAACAACGTGTGGTTACCCGATAAGGACTCGCCCAATTGCAAGACCATCTCCTCCCCCACCATGCCGCACACGACCCGTGCAGAGAAATCACGGGTAGAATCTCGATAGTCTGTAAATACTATCTTTCCTTCCAAGGCGCTGTGAATTTCCCCATTGTATATCGACAGTCCATGCCACGACGAGGTGTCTGTACCGAAGAGAATACGCCCCTCCCGGTTGAGCACCCGAAAGAACACCTGATCGATACCTTCCGACAAGGCTTCCTGCCGTAGTGCATCCTCCAGAACCGCCGCATTCTGCGATTCGAGGAGAGAACGATACTCGGGAATTTCGCTGGCGAGGTCACTATCCGTTCGTCGTCGGAGCGAACCCTCCAGAAAAACATAGGATATAATCAGTACCGCAACCAAGGACACCAGACAGCAGGTCGCGTAGGTCAGACTGAGCCGAAAGGCCAGCAATCGGAACGGATTACGCTTGTGACCGAATAACATAGCCCGCTCCGCGTATCGTTTTTATGAGGGCCACATCGAATTCTTTATCTATCTTGTCTCGCAGACGACTGATTCGTGATTCGACGACGTTGGTACACGGGTCAAAATCGTAACCCCATACCTGATCCAGGATCATAGTCTTGGAGACGATGCGATCGCGATTTCTGACGAGGTACTCGAGCAGCGCAAATTCTCGTGGCTGTAGCTCTATGTTTTTACCCGCACGGGTCGCACTGCGACGGCGCAGGTCCAGTGTCAGATCCTGGACCGCCAACGAGGTGGGCTCTGGAATAACAGAGGCACGACGAATCAACGCCTGGAGCCGCGCCAGAAGTTCGGCAAAGGAAAAGGGTTTCACCAGATAGTCGTCACCACCGGCCTGTAATCCGCGGATTCGATCATCCACCGAATTTCGCGCACTCAGGATCAAGACCGGCGTGAGATTGCCTTCCCTGCGGATATCCTGAATCAAATCCAGGCCATTCAGGCGGGGAAGCATGACATCAATCACCGCGGCGTCGTAGCTTTCCGCCATGGTACGATGAAACCCATCAATACCATTGTCGGCAGCATCCACCACATAGCCCTCCTGACGGAGGCCACGAATAATAAATGATGCAATCTTCGAATCATCTTCGACAACCAGAATATGCATGTAGTCCGACACTTCCTTTTTAAACACGGTTTTTTGGGGCCCAGACGCGGCGATAGTCTATCAGAACGCACCGAACTTTACCTTACCAAATAGCAATATACGTGCAAGGTGAAGGTCATGTCTACAACCTATAGTTCCCATCAAGTATTGGTACCCCCTCGCCAACGGAAGGTTGATTGCATGTCAAAACCCTACAATTACGTATATAAAGTCCGTGGATTGTTGATGCTTCCCCCCTGTCTCTTTACCGTTTTTGTTTTCTATCGGGAAACCGAGTGCGATGCCGTTATCTGGCCTGTGGGACTGGCCCTCTTCTTTCTCGGTGTAGCCCTCCGTGTCTGGGCCCAGATACACCTCCACTATCGCCTGAAAACTCGGAAAACCCTGACCACGACGGGGCCCTACTCCATGGTTCGAAACCCGATATACATAGCCAACACGACCATGCTGCTGGGGCTTACGGTACTCTCTGAATTGATCTGGTTCCTGCCCATTATGGCCGTATGGTGCCTGGTGGTCTATCACTTTGTTATCCGGAGGGAAGAAATACACCTGATGGCCAAGTATGGCGCACCCTATCGCGAGTTTCTCGAATCGATCCCACGCTGCGTACCGCGACTGAAGAACTACCGCCCCAATACAACTTCGCTTCGCCGCTTCTTCGTGCCCAGTATCGTTGCAGAGCTCCATTGCCTGCTCTGGTTGATTCCCTTCGTGATTAAGGAGTACGTTTCCAATGATTAACCAAGGCCCGCAAAGCAATCGCGATCCCGTCAATGGATTCACAGTAATGGTCGTTTTCCTTGCTGGTGTCGCGCTCGGACCTATCGCATGGTGGCAGGATAATATGCTCATCCTGGCACTTCTGGCACTTCCGGCACTCATACCTTTTTTCATCCACCTTCGAAAGCGCGGAGAGTAACTCGCCATCGTGATACCCCATCTAGCAGAAAGCAACTATACCTCCGCGTGGCACCTGCTCGGTGCGGTGGGGTCGATTCTGTTCTACAGTCGATTCTGCGTGCAATGGTTTGTTTCTGAGCGCCGGGGCGAGAGCACCATTCCCGTAGCGTTCTGGTATCTCAGTGCGGCGGGGTCCTTGTCATTGTTGGCCTACGCCATCATTACCCGCTCTCCCATCGGGGCATTGGGCCAATGTTTTAATATTGTCGTCTACACCCGAAACCTCATCTTCATCTGGCGGAGTCGTGGCAAACTCAATCCCGTGGTGGGGTATCTGTTGCAGTTTGTCGCCGGAATGATCGCCCTATCGGCCATTGCATTTGTCGTTTTCATCTGGCTCGGTGAGTACAACATCAACAAGACGGTCGCGCCCGAAATTGCCCGCCAAACGTGGATCTGGCTCGCTGTGGGCGTTACGGGACAGTTACTATTCGCCGGTCGCTTTCTCTTGCAGTGGATTGCCACCGAGCGGCGCGGAGAAAGTACCGTGCCGCCTTCCTTCTGGTATCTGAGTGTTGCCGCAAGTATCTTACAGGCGGCGTGCTTCCTCCAACGGCAGGAATGGCTCTTCTTTATCGGCATGGCGCTGACCATTTTCATCTACCTTCGTAATATTGCACTCCTTAAGACCACTGCGGCGAAAGCACCCGGCACAACATGAAACAGAAATTTCACGTTCCTATACTCGTTGGACTGGCGTCCTTTTTATTCCTGCTCAATCTGGGCGGCTATGACCTCTGGCCTCCCGACGAGCCCCGATTCGCCCAGGTGGCCCGGGAAATGTTGACCACCGGAGACTATCTCGCACCCCACATCAACGGCCAGCCCTATACCGAAAAGCCACCGGTACTCTTCTGGCTGACCGCATTGGTATCGAAACCCTTTGGTGACGTAACAGAGTTTTCGGCACGCCTGCCCCTGGCAATTGGCGGCATATTGACTGTCCTTTTTACCTATTTCCTCGCGCAAAGTCTCTATGGTACGCGGGTGGCCTTCTGGGCGGCCCTCATACTCATGACCACCCACCGTTTCTGGTGGCAGGCCCGCTTTGGCCAGATCGATATGGTCATGACCACCTTCCTGACATCGGCGCTCCTTTGTTTCTGGCAGTGGCATCGCCATCGACGCACGACGGCCCTGGTCGGCTTTTACCTGTCCCTCGCCTTCGCCGTGTTGACCAAGGGACCGCCGGGGCTCGTTTTTCCTCTGCTGATGGTGATTACGTTCTATTGGAAGCGTAAGCCCGATCGAAAGGCCCTCCAGCTTGGTCTCGGCATGTCCTTTGTGGCCCTCCTGGTCGCAACGTGGCTCATCCCCGCCCGAATGGCCATCTCCGTCGAACGTGGCGTGGATACGAGCGATGGTATAGCGGCAAACCTCTTCCGCCAGACCA
>CAXBPH010000332.1:0-7134 GCA_963977445.1 uncultured bacterium
ATCCGTACGAATATTTTCTTCTTATACATCCAATACAGGGCGCACCAGAGAAGCATGAAGGCGGCAACGGCCTGCAGCAGATCGCCGGAGACACCCATTCGTTGTTCCCCACGAAATAGCAGCTCCGCGATATCGTCGAATTTAACAAAGAAGTCGGCCATGTACGCGACCAGCGCGTTCGCACCAAGCACGATAAAGACAAATGCCCAGCGGCGAAAGCCAAGGAGGTCAATGAGCAAATAGAACGCCGCCAACATCAAATAACACCAGCCTGCTGTCCAAACCGTCATCGAACTGGTCCAGATGTATTTGTTAATAGGCAGGACGAAATTCCAAAGTTCACCCAGGGCAATTAAGGCGACACCGACGCCAGCGAGTAGTTGGAGTTTCTTCCACCCATCCCGGTCACCCCGCAAAATATGTCCGGCGAGTACTCCTAAGAGCACCGTCCCGGCGAAGCCCAGGCTGCTCAGGCCCCAGGTATAGGAAGACATGTCCGTAAAGGAACCGAAGATAAGGGCGTCGAAATGCTGCGCCAGATTCACCTTGTTTTCAATCGTACCACCGGGGTGTCCATCAAAGGGTACGAAGGCGAGCAGTGCCCAGTAGAAAAGCAGCAAGGCAGCCGTGGCGATAGCCTGTCCGCGAATACCCGTATTGAGCATGATGACGCCGCCAATAAGGTAGCCGGCCGCAATCGCCTGGAGGGTGTTGGAATAGAGTCGAAGCTGACTCGGATCGAAGCGCAGGAGATCCCCTTGTTTGACCATGCCAATGACCCAGAGTATGGCCACGCGGGTCAGAATCTTGCGATACAACGCTCCTTTGGGCGCACCCTCTTTCTGCCGTCGTGAAAAAGAAAACGGCATGGAGGCCCCAACGATAAAGAGGAAGAGGGGCATGATGAGGTCCCAGAACACCAGGCGGTCGCCCCAGGGCACATGCTCCAGTTGGTGGTCAAAAAACTCGACCACACCGGGAAACTTCAGGAAGAGTACGGCAGCGAGTGCCATGACGACAGATTTACCCCCGGTTATCCAGAACATGTCAAAGCCGCGGAGGGCATCAATGGCAATGATTCGTTGAGGGGCTTCTTTTTCTACGGCAGGGGTGCTCATGGCATTGCTCTCACACATTGGCTCACGGGGTTAATTTTTGTTGAAGACGGCGGGAAAATCCCCAGGACCGGTGACTCTTCTTAAGGTAGTCTCGCAGGGCGAGATGTTGTTTTTTTATGGACTTAATAGCCAAGGCACTGACCGCAAATGCACCCTGTTCCCGTAAATGGGTATTGTCGGATTTCCCTTCGGGATAGACCGGATAGAGATTGGCGGGCAGGGTGATAAAGAGTCGGGTCGCCCGTTCCTGTCCAAGTTTCTGGTAATAGCGGTGGGTGAGTTTATGCATATCAATCAGGTCAATGTTCTCGTCCCGGGCAAGCTTGCGAACGGCATCGGGATAATCACCCAGCGAATTGATGTGCTTTTTCGGCGTCTCCCAACTATTGCGATTAATCGGCGTAAGCAGGAGTGGCGTCGCACCGGTGGCCCGGGTTTCCGCCACGTAGCGTTTCAGCTGCTCCGTATAGGTGGTATAGGGATCGGTGGAGCGCTTGGGGTCGTCTTTCTTCTGGTCGTTGTGACCAAACTGAATAAAGACGAAATCACCGGGTTTCAGGGCTTCCTGGATGGGGGTCCATCGTCCCTCATCCCGAAAGCTCTTCGAGCTGCGGCCACTGACGGCAGCGTCGCGGACGATAAGTTTCGAGTCGTCAAAATAGTGATCCAGCACCTGCGCCCAGCCAAAGAGGGGATAGCGTTCGATGCCATATTGGGCAGCCGTGCTGTCGCCGATGACATAGAGCGTTGGCAGGGCACCCCCGTCGGCCATGGCCGACAGGGGTGCGCAGAAAACGCATATCAACAACGCGAGACGGCGTGCTGCTCTTATCGATGTGCGCCCGCTCATTATCAATCGAGACCGGTTACGTCGAGCCAGGTACGGGCCATCAGGGCATGTCCGGCGGTGGTAGGGTGTACCCCGTCGCCCGCCCAGTAATCCGGGGGCGTTTCGTCGCTCACGGCGTCATCAAACATGGACTGGAATGGTACCCAGGTTGCGCGCGCCTCTTTGGCGACCTTTTTGGCCACGGCACGGCGTTCGTCAAATTCGGGAAACCAGCTGTCGTCGATGGCGCCACAACGCAATACGAAGGGCTCACAGATGACGAGGGTGGTATCGGGCAAGGCTTCCCGGGTCTGCTGCAGCAGTTCGCGGAAACCGGATTCATAAGTCGCGACGGTGCCATCATACTTACCGGCACGGGCGTGCCAGATGTCATTGACGCCAATGAGGATGCTTAAGACAGCCGGTTTGATGTCGATGGTGTCGGCCTGCCAACGTGCCGCGAGATCAGGCACTTTGTGGCCACTGATACCCCGGTTGAAGCATTGCAGTTTCTTTTCTGGATAGGCGCCGAGGAGGGCGGTGGTAATCATCGTGGCATAGCCCCGACCCAATGCGAGGAAGTCGTTGGCGGCCAGATTGTCCTTGGCGCGCCCCGCATCGGTAATGGAATCGCCCTGGAAGAGAATGGTGTCATTCATGGCGAGTTTGGCCTTTTTTTTCCGGGCAGCGTGGGCCGCCGTTGTGGTTAACGTTGCCGCACCGGTGGCGAGGGCGGCTGTGCGGAAAAGTCCACGACGGGAGATAGAACTGGCTTGATCAGACATGCAGATGTTTCCTTTATAGGGAGAGACTTGTTTCGGGTATTTTGAGAACGATACCAAATACCAGTCCATCGGTGAAAGCAGGGTGTGATGATGACCGGGTAATCGCACGAAAACTTGTGCGTACACAAAATCGTTTAGATGGGCTTCTGGCTCAACGATGCCAACCCGATAGTGCCACCCGATCCCGCTCTTCGTACGGCGTAGTCGCACCAAGAGCGGATTCGGGTGCCTTGACCCATGTCTTTGTCCGCATAAAGTGGATGCTACCGTAGCGTTGTTCACCGTAGTTTCTGCAATGATTCAAGGCCACCGAAAAAACGAAAAACGCCTGGAGGAAGCCCGCCGTGAGGTGCGGGTTCATCCAGGCGCAAGAAGCTATGGGTTAAAGGTTATTCTGCGACCATGGTGTTCCGAAGGGTGCCGATACCTTCGATAGTGGCTTCCACCACATCGCCGGGTTTCAGCAACTTGCCGCTGGCCATGCCGATACCTTCGCAGGTGCCGGTGGCAATGATATCACCGGGCTCCAGGGTCACCCAGCTGGAAATGAACGCCACAACGGCCGCCACGGGGAAGATCATACGCTCTGTACTGCTGTGTTGACGCTCTTCGCCATTGACGGTCAGGCGGAGATCGAGACATTGGGGATCGGGCAGGGCCTTCGCCGAGGTGACCGCCGGACCCACGGGACAAAATCCATCATGCCACTTGCCATGCATCCAATCGAAGAAGGTATCTTTGGGCCGTTCCTTACGATCGGGATTGGGACGGTATTTCCGATCCGAGATGTCGTTGACGATCGTATAGCCGGCCACATATTTCAGCGCGTCGGCTTCCGATACGCCCTTGGCGGTTTTGCCGATGACGATGGTCAATTCGCACTCATAGTCGATATAGTCTGGATTGATGGCGGGGATGACGATCTCCGCATTCGGGTGATTCAGTGCCGTGCGGGGTTTCATGAAGACATAAGGAAAGGTGTCGTTCCGCTCTTCAGCAATTTCACCACCTTCGGCGATGTGGAGGGCATAGTTGCCCGCCAGCAGCAGAATCTTGCCGGGGTCGGGCAGGGGGTTACGGAGATTGAGCTTGCCCGTATCCAGCGCGAGGTTCTTGCGAATTTCTGTGGATTCATTCAGCCAGGCGGCAAGTTTCTGGGCCTCCTTGGAATAGGCACCATGAGGCAGCAGATCCAGGGCACTGTTGTCGGGCAAGGTCATATTAAAGTCGGTGTCCCGCTCGTAGGCCTCAATGGCGTCGCTCAAGGGCACGACAACGTCGTCAAAATAGAAACCGAGTTCTAGCTCGTCATTACGTAGGTAGCGGCAAATGCGCACGAAATACTCCTCAGGGTGTTGATGTATGTAAAAAATGTTTTCGGGAAGGATTTTCAAGGGTGAAACCCTCGGATTGCAACTTTGTTCCCCCGGCAAGTCCCCCATAGAGTACCTCACCTGCCTTGCTCCGGCGTAGCAACACCACGTCGCCATCACTTTTTACGGTGGTGCCATCCGGGAGGGTGACTTCACTTTCGCCCGGTTCCATAGGGTCCCGAAGGATAAGTACGTCTGATTCTCCGGTCGTCTGGCGAATCAGGAGGGCCACGTGATTGTCGGGGAGGGGGGCTCCCGAGGGAGATTGAAGGGCCAGACGGGAAATGTCCATGGTGGAAAGTTTGCCACGGTTTACTTCATAGACAGCAACGAAGGTGCTCTGGAGGTCGTCACCCTGGTGATCCACAACCACCCGGGGAATCCATTGGTCGTTGTTGGCGTCATAGCCACCCGTGGCCACCCAGGCCTCTGCAGTTCCGCCGAAGGCCCCGGAAGTGAGGTCCGTCATATACATGCCCACCGTGGCGTCTTTTGCCAACAATCCGTATTGGTCCTGCATGGTCCAGCGGGATTGCCAACCGGCCTCTGTGTTTGGATCGAGCATGACGTTTCGGGTTTGGACATCATCGCCGAAGTTCGCCACCGGTTGGGGCGTTATACCATTGACCTCCAGGGAGCCAAAATGGCTTTGGACAAATTTCGTATGCCGTTCTCCGCCGCTCACGCGAAACACGTCGACCACATAGAAGCGTTCATCGTCAACGTCGACAAGCAGGGCGCTACGTTCGTAACGTCCGGACCGGTTCATGGCAGCGCCTTCTGCGCGAATCCCCTGGAGCGGTGCTTCATCAAGCCACAGGGTCGTCTTCCCCACGCCCACGGGTTGATCTTTCTCGTCTACAAGCACCGTGTTGTGGGCGGCGGTCCTGTGGTACCAACGCCCTTTGGGTGACTCCCAGCCGCCATACTGGACCGCCGGGTAGCCCATTTCGGGGAGCACGTCCAGGCCGTGTGCGAAGAGGCCGAGATTCATGCCGTCCCGGTGGCTGTGAGCGCCTTCTGAGTCGTAGTCGAGCCAGAGGGCCCGGCGATTTGCACCTTCACCCGAGCGGAGTATGGCGAGGTGCCAGGCTTCCTTGTTTACACTCGTCAATTCGATGTTTGCGCCGTGGGTCTCGATGACCGCCGCCAGATCGCGCTGGAAGCCCTCGGGGTCCGCGCCGAAAATGTCATAGGGGAGGCCCGCCACGGTGTCGTTGTTGGCGTGATAAAGAGTTTGGGCAAAGGCCACATCGTCGGTGGCCGTGTAGAGGTCCCAGAGCAGGCGATAGGTCGACGGCGTCAAGGGCCAGGCCCCGGCACCGGGTTGGAGGAAGTTCATGCCCACATAGCGGTCGATGGGGAAGGCATACGAACCCGTGTCGCCGGAGAGGGGATAGTAGCGATCAAGACACAGGGTGTCGATGTGAAAACGGTAGGTGTCGTGAATGCGGGGCTGACGGGCCAGCACGGCGGGAAGAAAGTCGGGGTCGGCCTTGGAAAACTCGGCGAGAAACTGGGCCAGCGATTGAATCGTGAAGGCGGTATAGTTGGCGAGGCCTTTTTCTCCCGTCACGCCGTCCACGGCCGTCGCTTTTTCCAGCATGGGGTCGAGGATGGCCCAAAGCGCTTCGTCGGGCGCTTGCAGGGTGCGGGTAATAACGGCCTGACAGATTTCGGCCCGGGGGTAGTTGGAGTGAATCTTTTCCGGGTGGGCCAGGGCATCCCGCAGAATGCGGCCCTCAATATTCTGTTGGATGTCGGCGAAGGTGCTTTTGAGATTCTCCAGCCCATGCTTCGTGGCCTTGGCCGACAGAAAGGACACCAGCGTCGTATCTTCCGACAACGCAGGGTAAATCATGTCATAGGCGAGGGCGAGCTCCCGGGTTTCTTCACAGGCGTCGTGCCAGGTCGAGACGTAGCCCGCCGTGCCCGGACCTTCATACATGATGCCCTGGGGCTGGAAATCAAAGGTGGGGTAGAGGTCAGCCACGCGGTCCAGTAGTATCGCCGCTTTGTGCGCATAGGCCGTGTCGCCCGTGACCACATAGGCCGCGCTCAGTTTACCAATGCCACCAAGCACGGCTTGTTTCCATTGCCCATAGATGAGGTAGGCCGCAATGAAGCGCCAGCGCTCGCCTTTTTCGTTGACGTAACCGTGGCGATCGTCCACGCCGAAAAGGTAGAGCGGGTCGGTTGGGTCGGGGTGTTCGGTATTGAAAAGGAGGGCCCGATCCGCCAGCGATTCGTCAAAGACCCCGTGGTCATCGAGTCCCGAGTCATGGTAAGCCTTGAAATCGTTCTTGGGAAACCACTCACCGCTCGTGGGGTCCTGGACCTTCCACGGGTGGTCCATGGCATCCATTTTCCAGTTGTACATAGGCACGGGTTCGCCCGTAATCGGAGAGTGCCCGTCGGACCATACCATCCAGGCCCGGGGGAGGGTGGCACCAAACATGAGTTCCCACAGGGCCGCGTCATCCATAGCATGCCAGGGGGCGGCTGCATTGACGATTTGCTCCCGGATTGGGGCGGCCCATTGACCTTCCGCCACATTGCTTCGCAGCCCTTCGATGACGTGGGGGGGATAGAGGGCACTGGAGGTCTTGGGTGAGGTCTGGGCGGGGGGGCTCAGGGAGATGAATACCATTCCCAAGGCAATCGAGAGGAGACGCAATTGGAGATCCTTTCCTGCGAAATAGGGGCATGAATCGTGAAGAAAATAGTATCGCCCAAAGCCATATGTTGGAACAAGGAGGGTATGGGGCAATCACATTAAAATACCCCATCCGTTGCGCCCCATCTGATTTGATGAAAGCCGTAGATTGAGGGGTGCCACTTGTTAATCAACATGGATGTGAAGTCGTTATGGGGCATTTTAATGTTTCATGGCCAATTAGTGGGGATGATTTATTCGATAGTTCAAGTGCAGGAGTTATAAGGATGGCTCGATGGGTTCTTGCGAATCCTATCGTCACGCAACTTTTTGCAGATAAAACGAAAAACCATGGACGTGCCGCGCGATCTGG